>JALYJG010000048.1 GCA_030775365.1 Pseudomonadota bacterium | reverse complement strand
GCCGACCAGAACAGTGCCTTGATTGGATTGACGCTCGTAAAATTGACCATGGTGCCAATCAGTGTCGCGCCCGCTAGGGTCGCATAGAAGGCTTTTGCTTCGCGGGGTCGGCGACCGAGCCCGATTTGCCAGTTCAAGGCCTCGCCAACCGCATAGGCCGAGGAGGCTGCCAAAATGGGAACCGCCAGCAAGCCCGTACCTATAATTCCGAGGGCAAAAACCGTGAAAGCCAATGGACCTGCTATCGGCTTGAGCGCTTCGGCGGCCTGCGCCGAGCTTTCGATATCAGTAACGCCATGGGCATGGAGGGTGGCGGCCGTCGTAACAATAATAAAAAGCGCGATAAGGTTCGAAAAGCCCATGCCCACAAGTGTATCGAAACGAATACGCTTCATTTCACTTGCCGCCTGTTCCGGTGCCACGAGCAGGGGCAGGGCCGCGGGATTGGCGATGACGTCCTCGGCCTCCTGTGTCGACTGCCAGAAAAACAGGTAAGGGCTAATCGTCGTGCCAAAGACGCCGACCATCGCTGCGAGATAGGCAGGATCCGCCTGTAGATGCGGGAGAAATACTCCAATTGCGACGTCGTGCCAGGGCATATCGACGATCAAAACGACGGCAACATAAGCGAAAAGTGACAGCGTAAGCCATTTTAAAACCGCGATGTACCGACGGTAGTCAAAAAATATCTGCGCGAGAACGCAAGCGACGCCAAAAACCGCCGCCCAAATATGCGAAGGCCCTCCGATAACCAGCCGAACGGCGTCGCCCATAGCGCCGAGGTCGGCTCCCAGATTGACGGTGTTGGCGAGAAGAAGTAGTGCCACCATCGTCCGCAGAACGACGATCGGGTAGAAAAGCCGAAGGTTCCCAGCAAGGCCATAGCTTGTGGTCCGCCCATGCGGGCGCTAATTTCCTGGATCGCGGCCATGAGCGGATAGCTGAACAGCATTGTCCAGCCCATGCGGTAGCCAAACTGGGCGCCCACTTGAGAGTAGGTCGCTATGCCACTTGGATCGTCGTCGGCGGCGCCCGTAATGAGGCCGGGCCCAAGACGGCGCCAAAAATTGATTGGGTAACGATAGAGAAACCGCATCAAGACCTTATTTGTGCGCCCGGCCAAATTGCCATTAATAGGTTAAACCCCGATATACGGCACTAATTCCGCTCACTTGCCATGGGTCACACCCATGGGCAAGGGTTTCCGTTGCTTCCATGTTATGATTTTGTGCTAAGGGACGGCCATTTGTTGACATTCCCGGCCGAGTGGTCCACAAAGCGCCTCTGCTGTATGCGTAGCGCTGCAGCATATTCTTGGTGACGCGGGGTGGAGCAGCCCGGTAGCTCGTCAGGCTCATAACCTGAAGGCCGCAGGTTCAAATCCTGCCCCCGCAACCATTCAAATATACATTGAATTTCGATGAGTTAGTTGGAGCAGGCCGTCGACGTTCTGCGTCAAATCGGCATCAAGGGATCCCTCCGGTCTTTGCTGCAACTTAATCGGGCCTACGAGCGTTTTGAGATGTTGATGTGCTTGTCCCTCAGCATGAAGCTGGCCCCCAGGGAGAACGAGAAATGAGGGGAGCCTTCACTCACTAACTCGGGGCAGAAAAGGTGTGCCAGACCATACCGGAGTGCCTCTGTCGGTTATGTTTGGGCGCAGATTATATCCGCGCCACTGCTGCATGTTTGCTATCTTCACGCGTCCTGGAAAGAGCTGTCGCCCTTATTGGCGAGCTTTGTGCGCTATCTCCAGCATTTGGGCCGAAATGGCGTGTGCCGGAAAATGCTCGACCAGTCGCATGGCTCCTGGTCGGAGGTCGAACCCTTGCTGACCAAGTCGCGCCATAGCCGACTTCACTTTAGCGGGCCAGAATGTGTCACCCCAGTCGAAGCCAACAAAATTCGGCAGATCAGCAAAATGGGCGTCAGAAAAAAGCGTTCGGTCGGAGATAATCGCAGCTCCGTATTCAAGGCCATAAAAGACGCGTTCATGCCAACCGTGACGCGCGTAGGGGTGCGCGTTGAAAACGAACCTAGTGCGGTAGAGAAGATGCTTAACGTCTTCCATCGACATGGACGGAAGAAACTGGGCCGCAGCGCTTTCCTTCTCGATGTAGTCCCAGCCATTGCCTATAATAAGAACCGGCAAGTGTTTTATATGTTCGACTAATTGATAGCTGCGCCAGCTCCGCATATATCGGTCGATAACCCGAACGATATAGATAAAATCTTCCCAAATCTTGGGGTCGGCGCAATCGAGGCCGGCCCGGGCAAATCTTTCCTTAACATGATCGGCCAGATTGAGATTGGAATTGGTTTTTGCCTGCCCAATGCAGTCGAGCGTGATCGTGCGGTAGAGCCCGGGCATGACATCAAAGCTTGCCTCGATAATCGCGGGGTTATCCCCGGTCTTCAGAAAAATACCCAGAATGTCCCGTCGTGGCCACGGTATCTCCTGCCAGTGCACATCATGCGGGTTGGCGTAACCATCTGACGAGACTTTAAGCAGCAGCGAGGGTTGGGTACTTTTTATATAACTGCGTTGGACATCGAGAAAGTCTTGAATGCCGTAGCAGTTGTATACGTACTGGCTAGGCGCCTTATGAAGGGCAGGGTGGTAGAATGGATGATCATATAGAAGCGATAAAAAAGGAATTTTGAGCTTGTCCCAAAATAGTCCGTCATCGGCCCTTAAATGCGCGCCGATGCCGGCATAGCCGTAACCGAATAAGATGTCATGCTGCCGGGCGAACGCACCGAGTTGTTCGTAACAATCGGGCGCTAGAAGATTGATGATCGTGGTGGCATAGCCGGCTTTCTCGAACTGGAAGTTATGGCCCCCCGAAAATGCGTGCAGAACATTATTCGCGTTTTGCGCGACGAAACCAATGATAGCTTGGGGCATGACGGGAATGTCTCGGACAATAAGGGGGGCGAGGAATAGATCTGCGGCCTGCTCTCACGTTACGTATTTGTAGACCATTTTCGCCCGCTTTCCAAAGGACCCTGTGGAAAGCGCAAAACGATTTATGGGGTCGTCGGAAATCCTTCAAGCCGGGTGACAATTACGGCTGCCGCTTATTGCGTTGACGACTCGGTGGCAATCGGCGCTAGTTATTCCGTATATCTTGCGCGAGCAGACAGCCGGCTACGAACCGCCGTGCCGCAGCGTTTCTTGGATAACTTTTATGTCCCTTTTTTGACCCACCATGAAACCTGTTGCACTCTACGGACCCTTCAAGCATCTCGGCGATTGCGCATGGAGCGCGGAGCTGCCGGCGCCACCGCCGGAACCGTCGCGGACGGGGACGGCCCCAGCGCTATTTCTCTATGAAAACAATAAGCGCTTTGGGCAGAGGAATTCAGGCGAACCTGCGATCCGCGAACAAGGGAGAGGTCGCTATATTTACGGCCAACGCGAACTTATTTTCTCGACTCCCGACAATACAGATCCAAACACTAACGGTCGGGCTTACAGTGCCGTGTGGCTCGATAAAGAATTCTTGCGGGACCGCTTCAGGTATTTCCAATCCTATATTACATCGCTTTTTGATCATTGCGCGCTGGGTCTCGGCGAACTTAGCGGCAAGACAATCCTTGAGATTGGGGCCAGTGGCCATTGGGGCGCCTCGTTCTTACTGTGCGGATTGGGTGCTCGCGTGGCTGCGCTTGAGCCTCGCGGTGAGGGCTGGAGGGCCGATTTTCATCCTGCTTTCATCGACGTGATCTGTGAGCAAGGAGAAGCGCACTACCCGCAGTTTAATTCTGAGGGGTTGCGACGTTGTGTGGAAGAAAACCGTCTGGTGCCTGAACATATCCTGTGCCTTGACGAAACCGTCGAAACCCTGCCCACCGACTGGGATGGGGCTTTCGATATTACGGCTTCGGTTTCGACCTTGGAACATGTCCACAATGTGCCTTTAGCGCTCGCGCGACTTGCGGCTGTCACAAAAGCAGGCGGCGTCGGGGCGCACCATATTGATTTTTGCGATCACCGGGACGCGCGTCGGCCCCTCGAGTTTTTATTGCTGTCGAACGACGAATTCGAGGCCGCGGCGGGCTCGTATAAGTATGAAATCGGAAATCGATGCCGCCCGGCCGAACTCCAGGAGCTCTGCCTTCGGGCAGGCTTCCCCTCGGTAAGGGAGGTAGCGAAAGGGTTAATATCCGAAGCTTATCTCGATGAGGTTTTGCCGAGGCTGCGCGGGTCCCAAAGCCGGTTCAGCCAGGAAGGGCGGGAGAGTGTCCAAAAGGCGTACGGCGTCTATTTGATGAAAAAGTAACCGAAGTCTATTCTGGCCCTTGCCGAATCAAGCGTGTCACGCATCCTTTCTTATCGTAAAGCCCTTCATGCCCCCTTTGAGTGCCAAAGATCTACCTGCGGTCTATAGCTCGGTCTTGAAGGGACAGCAGAAGGTTGTGGTATGGGGCAACACACGCAGCTTGACCTTTCATGAATGGCAACGTCAAACCCCGGCGGCCTTTGTCGCCGACACGCAATGGCGGTGGTGGCACCATAAATGCGTGCACGGGATCGCAATCTGTTCCCCGGACGAAATCCGTAAACTCCCGGTTGGCAAAACGATCGTTACAAATAATTACTATTATTCTCCCGCATCGGAACGGATAGAAACCTATCTAGAGCGTATCGGCGGATACCGCACGGTCAAGCCCGCGCCGCTCTACGAAATGGTGCGGATCGCGTCGCAGGATGGAATGCGGAGCCCGACGCGGCTTTCCGAAAAACATCTTGTCCAGTACGTCAACAAATCCCTTGGCGACATGCTGACAGCGCCGGCTAACCTGGAAACTCGCAAACCGTTGCCCAAAGTCGCGGAACTAACGTCCTTTTTCACCTCTTATGACAACGCTAGCTACTTGCAGAAAGCCCTGGGGGGTCTCCGCGAGGAAAATGCCGCTTCCTATCGGGCACGTTCCGGACATGTCGCCCTTTTTATCGGTGCGCTTCATCCAGGCGGCGCCGAGCGTCAAATTTGTAACCTGGCGGTCGGCTTGCAGCGGGCAGGGTGGAGTGCCACCGTTCTCGTTTACAACACCGGGAAAGCGGAGACCGCTCACTACCGCCGATTTTTGATTGATAACGGGGTCAACTATCATGTCATTTGTCCTCCCGAGGATGAAGATAACGTTGCCGATTCCCTCGCGGCTTTCGAGGGTGTACCGGCCGATATAATGCATGTCTTGTGGCACCTCCGGGCCGAGACGTTGGCGTACACACTGCACACATATAAAGCCTTGCGAAAGTTGCGGCCGGAATTGCTCATCAGTTATCTGGACTGGCAAAACGTGTTTAGCGGCCTTGGGGCGACACTTGCGGGGACGCCGCGTTTGCTAATGTCGGGGCGTAATGCTGCGCCCACCTACTTCCCACATTTTTACGGGGCGATGACAGACTCGTTCCGCGAGATCTATCACCTTGCGCTCAGTCAACCGGGCGCGCGGCTTTCCAACAACTCAGCCTGGGGCGGTAAAATTTACGAGCGTTGGCTTGGGCTCTCTCCGAAGAGTATTCCAACCGTTCTCAACTGTGTCACAGAGGAATTTCTTCGGCCTGTTGAGCCGGCCCTCATTCGCAGGAAGCGGCGGGAACTCAGTTTGCGGAAGGGCCAACCTTTTGTGCTAGGCGTGTTCCGCTTGGCCCCCGAAAAGCGCCCCTTGGACTTCGTGCGGGTGATAGCCGCTCTTCACAAGCGACACCCGCAGATCAGGGCTCTCATTTGTGGCGAGGGGCCGCTTGAGGAAGAGATGTTAGCCAAGATCCATAAATTAAAGCTGGTTGACGTCATTACGTTGGCCGGCGTGGTCGAGGACATTCCCTTGCTGATGCGGACGGCGACGCTTTTGCTGCATACTTCCGAAGCGGAAGGCTCGCCAAACGTTGTACTGGAGGCCCAAGCGGTGGGCCTCCCAGTCGTATGCACAGACAGCGGAGGAATCCGTGCCTGCCTGGCTGAGGGCTGGTCACCTTTTATGAAAAAATGCGGCGACATCGGCGGACTCGTGGCCGCTTCGCACCACCTTATAACGAACCCTGCATTAGCGAAAAAACTGGGCATCGAAAGTGGCAGGTACATTCGGCGGCGGTTTTCGGTTGCTGCACTGACACGCAACACGCTCTCGGCCGCCGGAATAACGGTCAAGGGCCGGTAGCTGTCGGTTCCAAAGCTGAAGATGATGATATATCGTCAGAACCTGTATTGAGGCAAAAGGCCCGTTGCAGGGCTTCCATCCAGTCCTTTCCTCCCCACGGTTCCGTCGTCATGCCGAAGTTCAACCTTGTACATTGCCTGCTACATCCAACGAAACCGCATGGCTTATGGGGCTACAATGAGGTCATCGAGACTATAGCCTGGGGTCTGAAGGAGCTGGGGCACGAGGTCACTCGCAGCGTCAATCAGCCGCAGGCGGATTGCGTCAACATTATTTTTGGTGCCCAAGTCCTGCCAATGGCTGTGCTCGATGCGCTACCGCCGAACGCCATAGTCTACAATTTCGAGCAAATTCGTAACCTCGGGCCGGAGGCTATACGTCCAGAGGTCCGTCTCATCGCCTCACGCTGCCAGATTTGGGACTACAGCCGCAGCAACCTTGAGGCATGGACAGCGCTTGGGGCCGGTGCAAGGGTGCAGGTCGTGCCGATAGGCTACGCACCAATTCTCACGCGCATTCCTGCTTCGGCTCCCCAGGACATCGATGTGTTGATGTATGGGGGATCGGATGCGAAGAGGCTGCGCGCCTTTGAGATCCTGGCGGATGCGGGCCTCACAGTTATGTTCGTTTGCGGAGCCTACGGGGCCGAACGTGACAGCCTGATTGCGAGGGCCAAGCTCGTTCTGAACGTCAACCGTTACCATGTTAGTCGTGTGTTCGAGATCGTCCGCGTGTCATATTTGCTGGCGAACCGTAAGGCCGTCGTATCGGTTTTGGAGGAGGACATGGATGTCGAAGCCGACATCAAGGCCTGCATAAGGTTCACGCCACTCAATAACCTGGCGGCCGAGTGCCAATACCTGGCGGAAAATGCCGCCGCCCGAGCCTTGCTTGGCGAATATGGGTTCAGCGCGATCTCTCGGCGCGATATTCGGAAGATTCTGCTGGCGCCTTTGGCCGCTCTGACTTAAGCCCGTTCTGGTACCGCACGTGCCGATAGTGGTTTGGGGGACGAAAGTTTTTAGAGCATCTAAAGGAAGAAGCGTTATGCTGAGCACGAAGATCCCCATTGTCGTTCCTGCCATGACCTGTATCCCGAGGTTCCAAGAAGTCCTGTTGCTTTGTCCCGAAATTCCAACGGGGGGCCCGGAGGCGTTGCATCAGCTTGCGCTGAGTATCAATCAGCAGGGCGGCCAGGCCAAACTCGCTTATTGCGGACCCCATTCGCGCGTGGATCTCAACGGTGACATACTGCGTTGTAATGCAACCAACTCTCCAATCGCGGAATATTTCGCGCAATACGAACCGAGAATTCTCGTGGAGACAAAGCTCAACGCCCGCAGCCTGATCATTTACCCGGAAGTGATGATCGAACTCGCTGTCGAGACGCAGGCGGGCGGTGCTCAACGGGCAATCTGGTGGTTGTCCGTGGATAATGCGCTGGCAAGGTTTCCTTATCTGCGGGATATGGACCGCCGGCGCGAGGTGCTGGCGGATCTGCAGCTTTTGCATCTCTACCAGTCCGAATATGCCCGTCATTTTTTAGCGTCATGCGGCGCCCTTTGCTGTTCACCTCTCTCGGACTACACCCGCCCGCAGTTTATCGATGCTAGCGCAGATCCAGCTGGCGCGGCCGGTCCGAGAAATCGACCGAATACAATCTGTTTCTTCCCGGCCAAAGGCGCAGCCCTTGCCAAACAATTCATAGAAGAGGGTGCGTTGCGGCACCCCATCGATCTGATCCCTTTGCACAATATGACAAGAGAGAAAATCCGCGACACTCTGTCTGCCGCACAAATCTATATCGATTTCGGGGGTCATCCCGGAAAAGACCGGGTGCCACGGGAAGCCGCCGCCGCCGGGGCCATCGTGCTTTTGCACGCTGCGGGTGCGGCCAGACATTCCGAAGACCATCCGCTGGCATCGTATTACCTGTTCACAAGGGAGGAGGTTAAGGACGGCCGGCTGCATCGGCGCATCGACGAGATCCTCGATGATCCCCGGCGCCATTTCGAGGCCCAGAAACAATATCGGGAGAAGATCTTTGGCGAGAAAGCGCGCTTTAATTCGGAGGTGCGCCAGTTTTTCTTTAATGAGCGGTGACAGTTATGCCGGGTATTCTCGTCGTAGGAAGCGGTTTCGCTGGCTGTGTATATGCCCGCAGTCTGGCGGACCACGGATTTGATGTCGAGGTCATCGACCGTCGCCGACATATCGGCGGCAACGCTTATGATGAGCACGCAGCCGGCGGCGAGCGCATCCATAGATACGGTCCTCATCTTCTACACACGAATATGGAAAACGTGATCGAATGGCTAAGCCGCTTCGGCTCCTTCGTGCCATATCGACACCGCGTTCAGGCTTTGCTCGGGGACGGGGGATGCGTTCCTTTGCCGATTAACCGGACAACAATTAATCGCGTCTTTGATGTCAGTTTGACAACAGCGGAAGACGTTGCAGCCTTTTTAACGCGTCAAGCGATCCCTTGTGCGGATCCAACCAATGCGGCGGCGCATCTTTATGCCCAAATAGGTCCCCGACTGACGGATTTGTTCTTTCGACCCTATACGAAGAAAATGTGGGGGCTTGACCTTGAGGAAATGAGCGTCGCAGTTGTCAGCCGCATCCCCCTACGCTTTGACGATAATGATCAGTACTTTCCGGATGACCGGTTTCAACTCTTGCCGGAGCAGGGGTATACCGCCCTTTTTGCCAAGATCCTTGAACACCCGCGCATCCGTGTCCACCTCAACACGCCTTTCGATCGTAGCTTTCTTGCCGACTATAATCATTGCTTCAACAGTATGGCGATTGACGAGTATTTCGACGAAGTGTTCGGTCCACTGGCCTACCGCTCGCTACGTTTTATCGACCGTCAGGAAAGCATTGCTTATAAGTGCGGGGATGCTCCCGTCATCAATTTCACGGACGATGCCCCCTTCACGCGGCAAACCGACTGGAGCCTCTTTCCGGGCCATTCCGGGAGCGGGGCGACGCGCACAATCACTGTTGAAGAACCCTGTGATTACAAAGAGAATAGCTCTGAACGCTATTATCCAATCAAAACCATGGATGGTCGATATGAGGCGCTCTATCGCCGTTATCGTGCGCTTGCCGAGCAGGAGCGGGGCCTAACTTTTATTGGGCGCTGCGGCACATACCGTTATCTGGACATGCACCAGGTCATCAATCAATCCCTTGTGGGGGCCGCGGCCTGGCTCACTGGCAGTACCTCGCCTTGATGTAATCCATCCGCGGTCGGCTCCAGAGATGAGCTTGGTACAGATCTGAGCTGCTCGGGATCGGGCAGGGCTTAGGGTCGCCCGTACCGCCATGCCTGGAGGCGCCTTTGCCAGATTGAGTTCCAACCCAAAACGCCCTATGGTCGGTGCTCAGTCAGGAGCCGTGCGATGGTTTCTACCGGCACTAGGCCCAGGCGTAAGGCACATCCAAATCCTTTTGAGATCGGTGCATGTTCGGCAAACACCCTCAGCAGTTTACGTTCGGCAAAAACTGGCGGCGCTTTCTGCGTGGCTACACCGCGCAGAGGCAACAGATCGCGCGCGAGTGCCTGTTAAGCTTTCTGCAAATGACGGATTTGGCCGGCAAGACGTTCCTCGACATTGGCAGCGGCAGCGGCATTCATTCGGCCGCAGCTTACCTGGCGGGCGCGCAGCGCGTATGCAGCTTCGATTATGATCCGGATTCCGTGGCAGCGACGGCGCAATTGCGCGAGCATCACGGGGCGCCTGAGAACTGGACCGTGGCGCAAGGCTCTGTTTTGGACGATACGTTCATG
>JALYJG010000047.1:8403-10042 GCA_030775365.1 Pseudomonadota bacterium | reverse complement strand
GCGCTCGCGCTTCTCGACAGGAACGTTCATCTGCAGGAAGTCGTCATAGGAGCGACGCTGCACTTCGATCAGGTTGGGCATCTCCGCGACTTCAGGAATGCGCCCGAAACTTTTACGTATTTTTTTTCGGCCGGTGAAGCTCTTACCCAGATTAATGCTGATCGCTGCGTTGGTGCTCGCCATGCCGTTTTTCCCTCAATTGTTCGACTGAACCGATACACGCTACGAGGTGGCCACCCCTTCACGACCGGCTCAATTCTCAGGCGCCCTACAAGAGATGCAGGGCAGTCAAATTTCAAATATGCAAGCCGGAAAAGTAAACAAAGCCGCACGACGAAACGGGCCCTCGCCCGATCGTTGAGCAGTGCTTCCTTAATTCCAGCGATTTCCTTGGGGTATATATGCCCCGTAAAGCGAGGAAGTGCAAGAGAAAATTATTGGTTTTTAACGATGCTTGTGGAAGGCCCCGAATGCCCTCGCCTCATCCGCTTTGCGTCGGTAGTCGCTTGGAAGCCCGCGGGTAAATGGCCCCCGGGGGCTTGCGGCAGACCATAAGGCCCGTTGCGGCCCGCTTCAGGCCCCGTTTCGACACGGGTTTAGCTGCCCTTCCCACTCTTGGATCATGCTCTGGCTCCTTAGATACGGACCTAGTGCTGGACGACCAATGCGGTCCTCTGTCTTTGTGTCCCCCGTCAGTCGTGGGGTTTCCACATTTTTGTGATCCGCGTCAACTCGGTTCATTCCGAGTGTGACGAGCGGCTTTCGGCAACAAAGATAGGGACGTGTCGTACAGCCGGGACTCGCTCGCGCGACCACAATTCCGATCAGGCGCCTTTTAGATTTTCTGCCTGATCCCCTTGCACTTGTGCGGTTCAGTTGTGTATTCCTTGGCAGAGGGTGTAGAATGCTCGTCCGCAAGGCTCTTGATACACCCTAATTAAGGCTGGCTCCAGGCCGGCCAGCTCAATTGACGGAGAACTGGCAATGCTTTTTTGGTATTTGATCGCGGCTGCTAGCGTCGTTTTGCTCCCCGTTATCGCCAGCTACGCTTACTACAATTTCAAGACAGGCGTGCCCACCTTCCCGACCATGCCGCCGATGCGGAAAAAAATGATCGAAATTCTGCAGAAAGACGCCGAAACCAGGTCCTCACGCCCCTATACAATTATTGATCTCGGCTCCGGCAGCGGCCAATTGAGCCGCCATATAGCCAGATCCATGCCCCAGGCGAGGGTCATTGGTATCGAGGTTTCTTACGTCCCTTGGCTGCGTTCGGTTATCCACCGACGCCTCTTCGGTCCGAGTAACGTCGAATACAAGCGCGTCGATTTTTGGAGTTACAACGTGGGTCACGCCGATGCTGTCGTGACATATCTTATGGAGTCCCTCATGGAGAGGGTCAGCGAAAAGCTGCGCAAGGAGCTTAAGACTGGCGCCATCGTTGTCGCCAGCAAGTTTGCGTTGCGGGCCGGCTGGAAGCCTTATAAAACATACGATATCGGCCTGCCGTTACCGATGCGTCTCTCACTGTACCGGCAGTTTCTGGCCGCGAACCGCAACGACGGGAAGGATACGGCCTTCGGCCAAGACGAAGCTCCAAGGGAGCCCGCCCTCGCCGTCGCCGAATAGGCTTATTCGT
>JALYJG010000047.1:0-8393 GCA_030775365.1 Pseudomonadota bacterium | reverse complement strand
TTATTCGTCGTCTTCGGTCTTCTTTAGCAATTCCTCGGCCGAAATCGCGGTCTCAGTGACCTTGGCCTTACTCAGGATATGGTCGACGACCTTCTCTTCAAGCAAGGGCGCCCGAATCCGCTCGAGAGCACCTTGCGTCTGCGTGTAATACTCGATGACAGCCTTTTCCTGGCCCGGGAATCGACGTGCTTCGGCCATGAGCGCATTGCGCAGGTCGTTAGGCGGTACTTCGATTTTCTCGCGCTGCGCAACTTCAGCGAGTAAGAGCCCGAGCCGTATGCGGCGCTCGGCAATAGATTTGTATTCTTTCTTAAGCTCGTCCTCGCTCTTGCCCTTGTCTTCATCCGGCAGCTCGCCCTTGGCCTTGCTCTCTTCGACCTGTTTCCAGATCGAGCCGAATTCAGCCTCGAGAAGGCCGGCCGGCACCTCAAAGTCGTGTGCGTCGGCTAACTTGTCCATAAGCTGGCGTTTGACGACGGCCCGGCTAATGCGAGCGTAGTCGCTCGCAACGTCAGCCTGAACCCTTTCCCGGAGCTTGGCGTAGGACTCCATGCCGAGCTCCTCTGCGAGCTCGTCGTTCATTTCCGCCGGCTTGTGGCTCAAAATGTCTTTGACCTCTACAGCGAATTCGGCCGGTTGGCCTGCGAGGTTGGCGGCGTGATAATTCTTTGGAAAAGTGACCTTGATTGTCTTTTTGTCGCCACGCTTGCTGCCGACGAGTTGATCTTCGAACGTGTCGATGAAGGATTTTGAACCGAGTTCCAGGCGATGAGCCTCGCCCTTCATGCCGGGCTGCGGCTCGCCGTTGAGGGTGCCGTCAAAATTAATGATCAGGACATCGCCCTTTTTTGCGGCCCTGTCTTCGGCGACGGCTTCCGGTTCACGCGTCTGCTTGGCCGCGCGCTGGATGACTTCATCGACCATCTTATCTGTGATTGTAGCGACCGGGCGTTCGACGGAGAGTTTGCTGAAATCGGACGGAGTAATTTCCGGCAACACCTCGACGGCCAGTTTGAATTCGAGATCCTTGTCTTCGGCGAAAGTGACAAGTTCAATCTTTGGCTGGACCGCGGGTCGCAGCTTGCGCTCGGATAGCGTCGATTCCGTTACGGACGAAACGGTCTGGTCCAGCACCTCAGCCCGTGCGCTCTGGCCAAAGCGTTGGCGCAGAACATGCATAGGAATCTTCCCCGGACGGAAACCCGGCATTTTTGCAGACTTGCCCATCTCGGTCAGGCGCGTTTCAAGATTCTTTTCAACGACCGCCAGAGGCACCTTGATAGCGAATTCGCGCTGCAAACCCTTATTCGTCGTTTCCTGAACCTGCGCCATTTTTTCGTTCCTTATAGGTTAGTTCTTTTCGGTGTAAAGTGGTGCGGGCGGAGGGACTTGAACCCCCACGGCCAAGGCCGCTGGAACCTAAATCCAGTGCGTCTGCCAATTCCGCCACGCCCGCCCGGACACCGCGCTTATACTATGCCCGGCGGTTGAGACAAGTGTTTAAGGGCGGCAGGGATGCCGGCGACCAAATCCTCGGCTATTAATCCAGGCCCAAAACCCATGGCTATGTGCCCGTGGATCCAGGCTGCGGCGGCAGCGGCATCAAAATGGGCCATATTTTGGGCGACGAGACCAAGAAGCAACCCGGCCAGGACATCACCAGACCCCGCTGTCGCTAACCAAGGCGGGGCGTTGCGATTGATAACAGCGCGGCCGTCGGGGGCCGCTATGACCGTGTCTGCACCTTTGAGCAGAACAACGCATCCTGAAATCTCGGCCGCGGCGCGCGCGCGGGTAAGCTTGTCCGCCTTACGATCAACTTGGTGGCCGAACAAGCGGTCAAACTCCCCCGTATGCGGTGTCAAAATGCATTTTTCGTGGAGTTTTGAAAGGAAGACAGACGGATCGGACGCAAAGTTTGTGAGAGCATCAGCGTCCAGAACACAGGTTTTGCCGCAATCAAGCGCGGCAAGAACGAGCTGCTGCTGGGCCCGTCCCGTCCCTAACCCCGGTCCAATAAGCACGGCATTGCGCTTTGGATCGTTCAGCAACGCAAGCCAGCCTTCCAGATCATCCGCCGGAAGAACGATCACGCTTTCAAGGGACTCCGCATATATGTGTCGCGCGGCCTCCGGGCTTGCAAGGGTGACAAGCCCGGCGCCGATGCGCTGCGCCGCCCGCGCCCCAAGCCGCGTAGCCCCTGTCATGAGCTCACCGCCATAGACCAGCGCGTGGCCCCGCCCATATTTGTGCCCCTCAGGCTTAGGAAAGGGGAAGTCCGCTAGCCATAAATCCGCTGCGTTCTCGGTTGCGAGAGGTTTGATGTTGTCCAGAACTTCCTCCCTGACACCTATGTCCGCAACGCGAGTTTCGCCGCACAACAGCGCGCCCGGCAGCAGGCAATGCCCGAGCTTTTTGCGGAAAAAAGTGATTGTGAGGTTGGCCTTGAGGGCACCTCCCATAAGCGCCCCGGTATCGCCGTTAACGCCGGTCGGCAGATCCACGGCAACGATAGGGACATTCGCTTCTGCCGCCCGAGTGAGCAGCTGCTTCGTCGCCTCGTCCAACTCGCGGTTTAGCCCAGCGCCAAACAAGGCATCAACTATGAGGCCGAAGCCGTCCAGCTGGATTGCGCCGAGGTTTTCGGTAGGCCCCCGCCACGCTCTTGCGGCCTTTTCCGCATCGACCGGGCTGTGCGTCGGGTTCCCTGGCGACAGGGGCGGCCGCATCGAAGCCACGGATATTTCCCACCCAGCCTTCCTTAATTCGTCAGCGATGACATAACCGTCGCCCCCATTATTACCAGGACCACAAAGCACCAAAGTGCGGCGCGGCCCCCACTGACGAATGATGTTTTGTGCTACGGCCTGCCCCGCCTGCTGCATAAGGCTAAAACTGGCCCTCCCGTTTTCGCATGCGGCCAACTCGGCGCGGCGCATTTGATCGCAAGTCAAGAGCGCGGTGCGGTTCCATGCATGTCGGTCCATGTGCGAAAGCGTGACCATCGGTGGGTGACCTGCCAGGAAAGGAGCTCTCAGGAACTGGGAACGTACACCAGAAGGTCCCGGAAAGTAAAAACCAGGTTGACTGCAGCCCTGGCGGTCTTAAAATCGCGGCCCATTAGGTGGCTATCTTTATTCAATGCCTTGTGCCGATACTTTTGACTTCTAAAAAAAGGATTTTCTTATGCCCGCCTCTGCCCCCGCTATCGATATTGAACTGGGAAGTTTTATTGAACGAAAAGCCCCCGGCCAGGTTTGAGAACACGGTATTCATTCCTGTCACGAGCAAGAGCGCCACTCGCGTTTACACAGGCAAAATCTCGACCATCGGTAAAGAGTTCAGGGCTGCGCAATTCGAGGTGGTGAATATTCGCGAGACGCGCGAAGAACGACCCCATAAAAACGGCCATAACGTCCAGGTTCAGAATGCCGAGACCCCGGAGCGCATGTGGGTGCATTTCGCCGACAAGCCCGGTTATAGAATGGGATTTGGCGTAACTCATCGCCATTGGTGGAATCTTTTGAGCAAGCCCCCGTTCCAAACCACGGGCAGTGCCACGCCGGCGAAGGTCACGGCGGTGGACGCCGATAACGACGAAGTGGCAGTGCAAACGCGGGAGGACCCTTTCCGGCGACGCCGCATATATTTGATGCATAAGGCTGTCTTCGAGAAACTCTATGCGGAGCCGACGGCCCCCGCTCCACCGGGCGGCCCACAGCCGAAAGGCGAGCCTTCGCCCTAACTTCTTTTGCCGCGTGGACTTGTCGAGGGTTTCGTCCTGCGGCCCATGCTGACAATCCCGCTGCCGGCCTTGCTACGTATCGTGCGCTTCGGCAGGGCGTTCGGCCCTTTGGTATGGATATAGGTAGAAGGGCTGAGTTTTTTCGGCGATGGCCTCGCTTCGACCGCGGTCCTTTCGGATTTCATGGCACCGACCGCCGGCACATTCCCATCATAAATCATCGTTACCGATTTAAGGCCCTGACGCCATACCGAGAGAAGCAGGGATTCGTGGCGCTCCACAGGCAACCCAGGTGGGAGCGTCAGTTCGAGGCCGGCGTCCCCGGAGATAAAGCCCTGCACCGCGGCGGCCATGCGGATCCGGGCGTCGGCCGTTGTCTCATCGGCTCGTAGAAAAACACCTACATGCTGCTGGCGCAACTCGTCCGCGTCACAGATCGTGCCGTGGCCGTAGCAATAGGCGTTGGTCGCGGCGATATCCTGCGCCGTGAACCCAAGATGCTTCAAAAGATCGAAGCGGGGACTGTGAAGTTTCGCCGCGGGGATTTTAAGCATGTTCTGACAGAAATCCACGCCAAGAACCCATGGTGTGCATGCCAGACGAACATCGTGCACCAGCGGCAGATAGTTTTCGATCCGCCACAAAGCGGCCTCGTCGAGGCCCTTGGCGCGCAAGGCTATAGGGTTGATCCCTGGTGCCTTCTCGAGTGTTCCTGCCCCCGCAATATATTTCACGAACGCGTCGGTCGTCGCATCGTCGTAGCCCAGCCGGCGCAAGCCTTCCGTGACCGATGGATTGACCTCCTGCCGAAATGTTCCATCGGCTGCCGGACGCAGCACTGTCAGCGCGGGCATTGGGGCGATCCCGCTTGCAGCTGCCTCCATGAATAAGGTCAGACTTGGTGAGGCGGTCAGCGCCGTAACTTGAACGTGCCGGAGGCCGTTCTGGCGCGCCAAAGCCAATACGTCTTCCCAGCGACGCTGTGCGATCGCTACAAGCGCGAGATCGGGTGAATCTTCAAGCATCAATGGCGCCGGCAACACCGAAATCTTCTCATAATCGTTGCGATCACCATAAGCCGCGCGGCGATGATTGCGCAGAGCGCGCAAGGCGGTCTCGCGGTCGGCCACGAAATCCGCTCCGGGTCCCCGTAAGCCGGCCAGTTCGGCCGATGTGGCATAGGCTTCAGCCGTTATAATTGCGCTGATCGCCGAGGCCACGGCGCGGCCAGCGTCAGAATCGTAACCAACGGCGAGTGCCATGAGCAAGGGTGCCAAATTGCAGAATCCCAGCTCCAGCTGCTGGACGGCCTGCTTGTCCCGCAGATCCAGCAAAATGACCGTGAGCCGGACGGCGTGGCATAGGGCATCGATGTTGACCCAGCCATCATTATGACGAAACGCCATCAGATCTAGAACGGCGCGCGCGGCCGGCGCGGGCGGCAGGACGCCCCAATCGGCTGCAATATCTGAGAGGCGCAACGTTACAGAAGGCGCCTCGCCGCGAAGCGGCCATAATTTCTGCCATCTGGCCCTGATCGCTTTGTTGGCGACGCCACGCACGATCGCATCGATCGTTGAATTCGGAATGTCGACGGAACGCGGGCGACCAGAGGCCACAGCCGGCAGGTTCTGGTTTTGGTCCCGGAGTCCATAGGCCCAGTGCAGGCCGAGCGTCGCAAGCTCACCGGGCTCAAAGGCGACGTAACGCTGCATGAGCATGGCCCGGGCTTCGTCAAAGAAGTGTCGGGCTTCGGCCTCGTCGGCAAACAGTTCTTGTTTCCATCCCGCGTAAGCGGCCGCGCCAACAACGCGATCAATTACCTCTTTCGCACTCGTTTCGGCCCTAAGCTCCGCCCCCTTGCCCACGCGACGCCAAAGCCAAGAGGGAACCGTGTTCTCTTCCACAGCGCGGGTGTGAGCCGGGACCGATGTCGCGGCTCCCTGCTCCGCTAGCAATTCGGCCGCTTCGCGACTCCAATTCTCCGGGCATTCGAGCGCAGGCGAGACTTCATCGCCAGCCCACTCTCTGTCTTTAAAAAGGATGTCATTGTAGGCATCACGCTTTCCGCGCGTGAAAACGCGTGTAATGCGGCCGAGGAACCCGTGTTTTTTAGATTGATCCGTCATGGCGAGTGCCACACTGGCTGAGAGTTATCCACAAGGGGATGTGGTTCTGTCGATGTATGACACAAAATGTAGTGGGGCGAAAGAAAAACTTATTCACAGAAATCGCTGTGATGATAGAAATGATCCACATCTTTTTTGGGAAGGGAATCGGAATGGCTGACGAAAAGGGGCGACTGGCGCGTGTTGTTGAAACTGGCGCGAGCCCGTTTGCCGTTGAGATAGAAGTCTCCGGCTATCGTCTCGAAGGGGACGAGCCTGACGCGGCAGGGGGGAAAAGCCTCGGACCCTCGCCCTATGATTTTTTGCTCGCCTCTCTTGGCGAGTGCACGGCCATGACGATCAGGTGGTACGCTCGCCGCAAAAACTGGCCGCTCGAGAACGTAGAGGTTAACTTGTCGCACCATAAACAGGAAACAGAAGGCGGAAAGCGGGACGTTTTCACAAAACCTATTTCGCTCCAAGGCCCCCTGCTCGATGGGTCGCAACGCGCAAAGTTACTGGATGTGGCGAGCAAATGCCCCGTGCAGCGAACTTTGGAAGGCAACCCTTACATCACGTCCGAATATGTCGATCAATGAAGCCAATCCCACGGTGCGACGCACGCCCAGACTGATTGCGCGGACGCCCGAGGATCGTTTTATGTTCATACCTGTCGGTATGAAAGGGCGATGGCTCAATGATACCTACGCGCAGCTTTTGGACGCATCCTGGCAGTCGCTGTTCGTCTTTATTGCCTGCGCCTATCTCACAATCAATTGTGCTTTCGCTGTTTTGTACTTTGTCGGTGGTGACACGATCTTAAACGCGCGGCCCGGCGTCATGTCGGACGTTTTTTTCTTTAGCGTGCAAACCTTTGCTACGATCGGCTATGGTCACATGGCTCCCGTCGGGATCTATGCCAATATTCTCGTGACCATCGAGGCCTTCCTGGGATTCGCGTTCTATGCCATGACGACAGGCCTCGTTTTCGCGAAATTCTCGCGTCCGACCGCGCGCGTGATGTTCAGCAATGTGGCCGTTATAGGACCCTATCGCGGCGTCCCGCACCTGATGTTGCGGATGGCAAATCAGCGCCGCAACCGGATCGTCGATGCGCGCGCTCAGCTCGTTTTATGGCAAGACGAGGAACCGGGCGAACCCTCGCGGCCCCGTACTTTCGTCGATCTGTCGCTCGTCAGAAATCAGGTGCCTTTAATGCAGCTGGCCTGGACGGTCATGCATCGCATCGACGAAAGCAGTCCCCTCCACGGTCAATCCGTCGCCTCGCTTGCGCGGATGAATGCCGAACTTATTATTACCCTCAGCGGTATGGATGAAACGATCGCCCAGACCGTGCATACGCGTTTTTCCTATTTGCCTGAAGAAATCGCTTATGACAGCATTTTCGAAAACATCATCCTTCGGCGGGACGACAATCGGATTGAGTTTCATTACGATAAATTTCACACCGTCAAGCCCGTTACGGTTATGCACCCGGTGCCGATGTCACATTTTACCCCACGAATGAGAGATGATCCCGCGACATCGGCCATCCTTCAAATGTGCGAGCCGAAGTAATTGCGATAACGCAACGATAGGTCTGCAAGTCTTGGTTGTTGAGAATTGGAGTGGACTTTCGGTCGGACGATTATGTAAGCTTTGAGCCTGCCTCTACTGGCAGGTCCCCCTTCTCTCACGAGGAACAATATGTCCAAAAATCTTTTCCCCGCATTTGCGTTAGCTACGGCAATCGGCCTCACAATTGTTGGTGCTGCAGGCGGGGCCCAAGCGCTGCCCGTTGGCGTAACGAGTTCGGGGGCACTTAGCACGATCGACACCTATAGCTGGGACCAGCTTGGTGCGGATTCGGTCCTGCTCAGCAGCCCGCAAGCAATTCTCTCGGCCGCCGGCGCCAGCGCTTCATTAAGCTCGGCGGGTGGCACTCTAACTCCCCGCACGCAAGGAAGTTCCTGGAACGGTAATTTTGCCCCGAACGCAAGGGTGCTTTGGGACGCAGGGGTCGGCCCGGACTACACGTTCACGCTGACCGCTCCCGTCTCGGGATTTGGCGCGCAGATCGAACAAGATAACTTTGGGGCGTTTACAGCGAAGGTCACGGCGTTTGATAGCGCCAATAACGTACTCGGTAGTTTTACCGAAGACGGCATCAGCACCAACGCCGGGGATAATTCAGCGATTTTTATCGGCCTTAAAGATGCGGTCGCCGATATATCCAAATTTCAGTTTTTGCTCACGAGCGGCTCGGGTCCTTCGAGTTTCGCGATAAGTGCTCTGGATGTGACCACTGACCCGTCGGCAGTTCCGCTGCCGGGAACGCTGGGAATGTTCGCCTTAGCGCTGTTGGGAATAAGCGGCTGGTCTAGATTTCGTCGCAAAGCAGCGACTGCGTAACAGCCTTTATTCAATGTTTGACGACGGGGGGCAGCAAGGCTGGCCCCCGTCGTTTTCATTACTGCCTGTTGACCCTGAGGCCGCCGCCGGGCATCCGTTTCTTACGCCAGGGGTGGTAACCGTTAAGG
>JALYJG010000046.1 GCA_030775365.1 Pseudomonadota bacterium | reverse complement strand
GTCCACGCCCGCATCTGTCCATTCCAAATCCCGCTCGGGCGGGCTGTCCGATAGCATGAAAAGACGGGCGGTATCGGCGCCGTAACTCTGAATGATGCGGTCGGGATCGACGACATTCTTCTTCGATTTGCTCATTTTTTCGCTGGCGGTGACCTTGACTGGCGCACCGTCGCTGATCCGCCTGGCTGTGCCGTCCGCATTTTTCTCGACTTCTGCGGGCTCGAGCCATTCATTGGCAGGGCCGAGATAGCACTCGTGGCCGATCATGCCTTGCGTGAAAAGACCTGTGAAGGGCTCCTCGATCTTCAAATGACCGGTTGCTTTCATTGCGCGGACAAAAAATCGCGAATACAGAAGATGCAGAATCGCGTGTTCAACGCCGCCCACATACTGATCTACCGGCAGCCAATAATCGGCTTCCGCATCCAAGGGTCGGTCAGTCGAATGCGCCGAGCAATACCGCGCAAAATACCAGCTCGAATCGACGAATGTATCGCAGGTATCCGTCTCCCGCCGCGCTGGCTTGTGGCAAGCGGGGCAAGCCACATGTTTCCATGTCGGGTGATGGTCGAGCGGATTGCCGGGCTTCTCGAAGGTCACATCGTCGGGAAGTTTTACCGGCAAATCGGTCTCAGGTACAGGAACGGCCCCGCAACTCTCGCAATGGATAATAGGGATCGGGCAGCCCCAGTAACGCTGGCGGCTGATGCACCAATCCCGCAAGCGATATTGGACGACCCCCTGCCCAGATCCGAGTTTTTCGATATTCGCGATAGCGTCAATCTTTGCCTCTTCGACGGTTAGACCATCAAAGGGCCCTGAGTTGTAGATCTTGCCGGGCCCGACATAGGCCTCGGTGCCAATAGCAAATGTCTTGGGGTCCGCGTCGGGCGGCAGAACCACCGGCAGGACATCGAGCTTATATTTGCGGGCAAAATCCAGATCGCGCTGGTCGTGGGCGGGGCAGCCGAAAATGGCGCCTGTCCCATACTCCATCAGGACAAAATTCGCGACATAGACGGGAAGGGTCCATTTGTCATCGAACACGTGCTTGACCTTGAGGCCCGTATTGTAACCGTTCTTTTCGCCAGCCTCGATCGTGGCTTCGGACGTCCCGCTCGTATTGCATTCCGCAATGAACGCTGCGAGCTGGGTGTCCTGCGCGGCAAGTTCGGCCGCCAGGGGATGGTTCGGCGACAGGGCTATAAAGGATGCGCCAAACAATGTGTCGGGGCGTGTCGTGAAGACTTCAATGGCGCCAGCGCGGTTGGCCAGATCGAAACGCAGTCTGGCGCCAGCCGATTTACCGATCCAGTTTTCCTGCATGATGCGGACTTTGTCCGGCCAGCGGTCGAGTTTCGCGAGCGCGGACAAAAGCTCGTCCGCATAGCCTGTGATTTTGAAGAACCACTGCGAAAGCTTGCGTTTTTCGACCGGCGCTCCGGACCGCCAGCCTTTGCCGTCGATGACCTGTTCATTGGCGAGCACAGTCTGATCAACCGGATCCCAATTCGCCCAGGCTTCCTTGCGGTAAACGAAGCCGCCTTTGAGAAAATCGAGGAAAAGTTTTTGCTGATGCTTGTAATAGGTAGCATCGCAGGTCGCGAATTCCCTGTCCCAGTCGATCGAAAGGCCCATGCGTTGAAGTTCGCCCCGCATGGTTTTGATATTGTCGTAAGTCCAGACCGCCGGATGGGTTTTACGGTCGCGGGCGGCGTTCTCCGCCGGCAGACCGAAGGCATCCCAGCCCATCGGATGCAGGACGTTATAACCTTGCGTACGCTTATAGCGCGCGACCACATCGCCAAGCGTATAATTGCGGACATGGCCCATATGAATGCGGCCCGAAGGATAAGGCAGCATGGAAAGCGTGTAGTATTTCGGACGTTGAGGATCGGGAACTGCTTTGAAGCTTTGCTTCTCCGCCCAGATTTTCTGCCACTTTAACTCGGTGTTTTGAACGTTATAACGGGTGCTCATGTCATAATTGGCTTATTGAAACTGCTTTTGCGCCATGCGGATCTGCCGCGCTCGCGTCAAAATCGCGTTTTCGATGCCGCCGGACGTCGCCGGCGCGACAGCCGCATCCACCCAATTGCCGTCGGTACTCTTGGTTTGCCGGAACACGGAGACTTTGACACCATCCGCGCGCAGATCTCTGTCGCGGATGAAAACGTTAAGGCGGGTGCGCTCGTTTGGCGTATCGGGCGGTGAATACCAGTCGGTGATGATAACGCCACCGAAAGGATCGGCCGATGTCACGGGCATGAAGGATATAGTGTCCAGAGTGGCCCGCCAAAGGAAGCCGTTGACGGCGATGCCACTGTTATCTTGTGGCTTGCTCGTCGAGCCGCCTAACAGGTCGCTGCCCCCTTCATCGCTGATCAAACTGCCGTGTTTGTAAAGGCCTTGGCGTTCCTTATCGCTATAGCTCGCATCGGTCTCAAGGCCGCTTCCGGAGCAGGCGGCCAAAAAGAGTGAAAAAAAGGTGGCTGGCAGTAGGAATCGCGGGATAGCCATGGTCTTAGCCCAAAGTAAATGCCGGCAACGGCGTTAACGAAAGAAGGATTTTACCCCTTTCTCTTGCCGTAATAAGCAATGTTTTGCAAGACTCTATAGCCGTTAACCATGCAGTGGCGGATATGCCACACAAAGAGGGCGAGTCAGCATTCGGCCGATTTCTTACTTGTCTGTGCAAACCTTCTGCTCCAGATTGCCTCGGACAGGGCGTACCGCTCTTCTTAAGACTTTAAGTCTCAACAACTGACCATTCCGTCCATCCACGAGGGGGATAACATGCGTAAGATTCTTTTAGCGACAACTGCTCTGGTAGGCGTTGCATTCGGCACCGCCGGTGTCGCTCATGCAGCGGCTTCACCGATCACGGTAAACGTCGGCGGTTATGTCGATGCCGTTGCCGGGTTCGAACATGAATCCGTTCCTTCAACCGGCGCGGGCAGCTTTTCCGGCACCGGCCTCAAGGTCGTTTCGCACGATTTCGAAACCGAATTCAAACTGAACATTGATGCTATCGGCAAAGCTTCCAATGGCGTTCAATATGGTGCGAATATTGGCCTTTGGAATGGTCCGGAAGTCGGCAATCTTTGGACCGGCGGTGGAAGCACTGTCGAGCTGAACTCGGCTTATGTCTGGTTGTCAGGCGCGTTCGGTAAGGTTTTGTTCGGTGACGAGCATGGCGCTTCCGACCTGTTTGTATATGCTCCGACCATCGGCGAAGGCCAGGTCGACGGCCGCTATCAGGATTTTGTGAGCCCGTTCCTTGTTGCACGGTTTCAGCCGAGCGGCATCGATAACACCGAGCACAGCACGAAGATCACCTACTACACCCCGAAAGTCGGCAACGACAGCAACAAGGTGCAGTTGGGCTTTTCCTATGCTCCGCAGATGTACAATTACGGCCAGACCATTGTTAAGAGCAGCTCCAACACCGCATTGGCTAACGGCGTAAGCTCACCGTACCAGGATCTGCTGAAAGGCGCGATCCAGTACACGGGTAACTTCCGTCCTGTCAGCCTGACGGCTAGCGCGCAGATTATCAATGGCTCGTCCCAGCACACCACGGGTAACCCAGGACTCTTCTCCTCGGCTCCTCCGGGTACGGATGGCGGCAAATTCCAGCCCTTCACGGCTTGGGGATTTGGCACGCAAGTCGGCTTCATGGGCTTCACGGTTGGTGGTTCCTATGTTGACGAAGGCAGCTACGGCACCGTGCATGGTCAGAACCATGACCAGCATGTGTTGACGCTCGGTGGCAAATACGAAATCGACAAGGTTTCGGTAGGCGCCACTTGGTTGAACGGCAAAGGCTATGACAACCTGCTTTCGAACGGTTCAGGTTCGGGCAGCAGCATCGCTCTCGCTCAGCCTCTCCAGAACGTCAACTACGTCGATCAGTTCAATGCTTACAGCATTGGTGCTACCTACACGTGGTTCCCGGGCTTGACCTCGGCCGTTGACGGAACAGTGTTCCAGCAAAGCGTGCGTGACGAAACGGGCCACAACGACGGCTACGTTCTGTTGCTCTCGCAGAAGTTGACCTTCTAATCTCCTTAGGAGTTTAGAAAAAGCATTCAGGGCGGTGGGGTTTCCCCACCGCCCTTTTTGTTTGCAGAATGACCCGACTTCATTAGCGTGGTTTGCTGGAAAAAACTCTTCAACGCGTCTATCCTTCAGTAATGATGGCTCCCGTTCCCCCACCGCATGTCCAATTGTCCTTGGCGCCTTATGCTACGAAGGCGTCCGAGACGCGCGGCCGGTTGGTGCCCGAAGCGCGCAGCACAACCAGATCCGAGTTCCAACGCGATCGCGACCGCATTATCCACTCCGGGGCCTTCCGTAAGCTGCGGAATAAGACCCAGGTCTTTATTGAAAATGAAGGTGATTATTACCGTACCCGCCTGACGCATTCGCTCGAGGTCGCCCAAATTGCGCGCGCTATTGCGCGAACGCTTTCGATCGATGAGGATTTGACGGAAGCCCTCGCCCTTGCGCACGATCTTGGTCATACTTGTTTTGGGCATGCGGGCGAGGACGGGTTATCCGAAGCCATGGAGCTTTACGGCGGGTTTAGTCATAACGACCAGACTTTCCGCATTTTGACCAAGCTCGAAAACCGCTACGCCCGTTTTGACGGGCTTAATTTGACTTGGGAAACGCTTGAAGGCATCGTTAAACATAACGGCCCCATGCGGGTCGAGGAGCTGTCGCCCACGGTCCGCGCTTTTTGCAGTTTGATGGACCTCGAATGCAGCAGCTTTGCCGGCCCGGAGGCACAAGTCGCCTCCTTGGCCGATGACATCGCCTATAATACCCATGATTTCGACGACGGTTACCGCGCGGGCTTTTTTCGCATCGAGGACCTGACCGAATTGCCGCTATTTAGCGATGCGCTGCGTGAGATGCGCCTGCGTTACCCTGTCACCGATAAGGAACGTCTGATGTATGAGACGGTCAGGGAGGTTATAGGCCTCATGGTAGCGGATCTGCTCAAAACGACAGGCAAAAATCTGGACAGGCTCCAACCCCGCTCGGCAGCCGATATAAGGCAAGCGGCCGAGGCCACGGTAAGCCTCAGTTTCGAGATGACCCGCAGCCTGGATGCGCTGCGGGAATTTCTGCACGCCCGGGTTTATCGCCACAGCAAGGTCAACCGCGCTTGTGCCCGCGCCCGCCATATCGTCAAGGATTTGTTTGCTTTCTTTATGAGAGAGCCAAGCTGTCTGCCCAATACGTGGTACGAGGCTACGCAGACTGAGGCGCAGGACGATATGGTCAAAGCCAGGATCATCGCCGATTACATCGCCGGCATGACCGACCGCTATGCCGTGCAGGAACACAGAAAGCTATTTTCAGCGGAGACGATGGTTTAATGACGATATTCAAAAGAATTCATGCCGTGGTGACCGAGGCCATTGATCAGGCCGTGCAAGATAAGGCTCTCACGCTCGAGGGCGTTACGCCGAACTTTGTGGTCGAGCCCACGCGCGATCCTGCGCATGGCGATCTTGCCGTCAATGCTGCCATGGCCTTGACCAAAAACGCTGGCAAGCCGCCCCAGGCGATTGCCGAGCTCCTTAAGCCGAAACTCGAGGCGCATCCGGCTGTATCCAGCGTCGAGATCGCAGGCCCCGGCTTCATCAATCTGCGGTTGCATGCGCAGATCTGGCAGAACGAGGTCAAGGAAATCCTGAAGGCTGGTCAAGGTTTTGGCGACAGCACGGCCGGCAACCGGCTTAAGGTCAATGTCGAATATGTCTCGGCCAATCCGACGGGCCCGATGCATGCCGGCCATGTAAGGGGCGCTGTCATCGGTGATACGCTTTCGAAACTGCTGGCTAAGGCCGGATATGATGTCACGCGCGAGTACTATTTCAATGACGCAGGCGCGCAAGTCGAGGTCCTGGCCCGTACGACCTATCTGCGCTACCGCGAAGCCTTGGGCGAAGCGATCGGGGACATACCGGAAGGCCTTTATCCGGGCGAATATCTCAAAGACGTAGGTGTTGCCCTCGCTTCGAGGGACGGCAAAAAATGGCTGGGATTGCCTGAGGCCGATTGGCTCAGTCCGGTCCGCGATTTCGGGGTCGCCTATATGATGAACATGATACGGGACGACCTCGATCTCATTGGCATCCACCATGACGTCTTTACGAACGAGCGCGAATTGATCGAGAACGGCACGTTGGAAAAGGCCTTCAAGATACTCGAGGACAAGGGCCTCATATATACGGGCACACTGCCGCCACCGAAGGGCAAGGTCATGGAAGATTGGGAGCCAGTCCCACTCACTTTATTCCGTTCCAGCCAGTTCGGCGACAGCACCGACCGGCCGCTCAAAAAACGCGACGGCACTTGGGCTTATATCATGCCCGACATCGCCTACCATTACGATAAGGTGCGCCGCGGCTTTGCGCTGATGATCAATTTACTGGGCACAGACCACGGCGGCTATCTCGAACGCATGGGACCACCTGTCGCGGCCTTCAGCAACGGCGAGGCGCAGCTCGACGTAATATTTAACAATATCGTCAAGGTGTTCAGGAACGGAGAACCGGTAAAACTGTCCAAACGTTCGGGCAATCTGATTACGCTGCGCGAAATGGTCGAGCAGGTGGGCGCCGGGGCAGTACGTTTTTTCATGCTGACGCGGGATCCCAAATCGCCGCTCGATTTCGACTTCGCCAAAGTGGTGGAGCAGACGCGCGATAATCCGGTTTTCTACGTGCAATATGCGCATGCGCGGTGCTGCTCCATTTTGCGCCACGCGGCCGAAATGCTGCCAGCCTCCGAATTGACCCCGCAAGCGCTCGCAGCCACCGATATCGCGGCCATAAACACAGCCGAGGAATTAAACCTGATCAAGGTCATGAGCAACTGGCCGCGCCTTATCGAGGCGGCCGCGCAAGCACGCGAGCCGCACCGAATCGCCTTCGGGCTTATGGAGTTGGCTGCGGCATTTCATGGTCTTTGGAACCGGGGCAATGACAACGCCGCCTTGCGTTTTATCGTGCCCGACGACAAAAACTTGACCCGCGCGCGTTGCGCGCTCATTAAATCAGTACAGACCGTAATTCAGAGCGGCCTTGCCGTGATGGGCTGCACAGCGGTCGAGGAAATGCGCCATGACAAACCCGTCGCCGCCTGAGCTGTTGCCCCAGCGGCCCATACGCTCCGAGTTCGGGCGCGCCCCGTCCTATCGCGCCAGGCGCTTGCTGACGGTTGCGGCCGTGCTCATCATCGCCGGCTTTGGTTTGCATTATGTCTTTGGCGGACCTTCGACCGTCCGGCCTGTACAAATTCCGACGCTTGTCGCCGAAGGCCCTTATAAGCAAAGGCCCGAACAGCCGGGCGGTATCGATATCCCGCATCAAGACGTGCAAGTTTACCAGGCTCTCGACAATAAAGAGGACGCCAAGCCTGCGGTCGAACATCTGTTGCCGCCTCCAGAAGCCCCCCAGGAAACCGCGGCGTCATCGCCACCGAGAAGCGCGGATACCGCAGCTGTCGCCACCCCGTCAGAGCCGCAGACAGAATCGCTGACGCCGAGCAGAGGCGAAACTACGGATCAAGTTATGGATCCCAGCCCCCACCCGCCGCCCTTTTTGGTGACGCCGCGCCCTTCGGTGACGCCGCCCATTGCCCCGCCTTCCCTTGGTCTTTCCTCTCGGTCCGGCCCTTCGGTCAGCCCCTCTCATGCTCCGGCCGACATCGTGGCGCCGCCGGCGCCGGCCCCTGCGGCTGCGGTGACTGAGGCGCCAGCACCCATGGCTATCGTGCCGGACAGCTCCCACGCGGCCAGCGCAAAATCCACCGAACCCGCGCCTTCCGGCTCGGCATTTCCCAGCTCAGCACTTCCCAGCTCAGCACTTCCCAGCTCAACGCCTGCCCGTTCCGTGTCTGCCAGTTCTGCGCCCAACAAGCCTGATCTCAGCAAAAGGGAAGCCGCGACCGCTTCGAAATCCCCGGCCAAAGGCAGTGCGCGGGCTTTGACGATCGAGCAGGTGCTTAAGGCAACGAAATCATCGTCGAACGTTGCCGAATCGCATAGAAAGAGCGCCATCGCAGGGTCAAGCCGCATCATCCAATTGGCAGCCGTGCAGGAGGAGGGCACTGCGCAGGCCATGGCCAACAAGCTGCAAACGCAATACGCAGCTACGCTCGGTGCCGCTGAATTGCGGGTTGTGCGGGCCGATCTCGGCCAAAAGGGCATCTATTACAGAATCCAAAGCCAGCCGATATCGGCAAGCCAGGCGAGCAATATTTGCGCAGCGCTTAAGAAAGTGAAAGAGGGGTGCATCCTTGTCCGGCCCTAACATTCTGCCCATCATCTTCGGTTGCGCGCGCACGATGCTGTTGCCCGAGGAACGGCGTCTCTTCAGGGAGGCCAATCCTCTGGGCTTTATCCTCTTTGCGCGCAATTGCGAAAGTCCCGATCAGGTCAGGGGCTTGATTGCCGAGCTGCGCCAGGCGGTGGGCCGCCCTGACGCGCCGATCTTGATCGATCAGGAAGGGGGTCGGGTAGCTCGCCTCAAGCCGCCTCATTGGCCCCAGCATCCGCCCGCTCGCGCCTTTGGATTAATGTATGAGAAGAATCCCGAATGGGGCGCCGAGGCCGTGCAGCTTCACGCCCGACTTATAGCCAATGAATTGGTCAGCCTCGGCATCACGGTCAATTGCGCGCCGACGATCGATCTTTTCATGAAGGGTGCCTCGCAGGCCATCGGGGACCGAGCTTTCAGCCGCAAACCTCAGGACGTTGCCGCGCTGGCGCGGCTATGGGCGGAGACTTTCTTGCAAAACGGTGTTCTGCCCGTCATCAAGCATTTTCCCGGATATGGTCGCGTCAAGGACGATCCGCATCACATGCTGCCGGTTATCGAGGCAACGCGGCCGGAACTCGAGAGCGATGATTTTGTGCCGTTTGAATTGCTCAAAGATTTGCCGATCGGCATGACAGCCCATGCGGTGTTCACAGCCCTTGATCCCGGCATGCCGGCGTCCCTCTCGGCGACGATCCACCAGGACATCATTCGTGGAGCGCTCGGCTTCGATGGGCTTTTATTATCGGACGATATCGTCATGAAAGCGCTGCAAGGACCTGTGGCCGACCGGGCCCGGCAGGTGCTCGAGGCCGGGACAGACGTGATCTTGCACTGCAACGGCGACATCGGCGAAATGCGCAGTATCGCTCCGGTTTTGACCCCAATGACAGGGGAAAGCCTTGCGCGCTGGGTTCATGCCCAATCCATGGTTAAAGCGGCAAATCCCAAATACAGCCCTGTCGAGGATACGGCCCGCCTCGACACGCTGCTCGGCGGCCTGGCCTATGATGACGGGATGGCCGTGTAGCGGCTGCCGATAAACCTTGCCGCAAAGCCGGACTTCATGCGATTTTAGGGCGATTCGGGGAGAGCTGTTTCCGGCGATCATGGCTCTTGTCCTGCCATGTTTCGGTGCGCTCATTGCCCCTCGCATGGACAAATGAAAGTTATGAATGAACGAAGCGCTATCCCTTGATGATCTGACTGGTTCCGTCCCCGTCGCCGACCTTGTGCTCGCGCTGGATGGTTTCGAAGGACCTATCGATCTTTTGTTGACGCTGGCACGCGAACAAAAAGTCGATCTCGGTAAAATTGCTATTCTGCCGCTGGCGGAACAATACCTGGTCTTCATCGCTAACGCCCGGCAGCTGCGGCTCGAAATCGCGGCCGACTACCTCGTAATGGCGGCGTGGCTGGCTTTTCTAAAATCGCGATTACTTCTGCCCGTCGAGGCGCCTGCCGCCGGTGACACCGATCCCGTTTTGATGGCGGAAGCGCTTAGATTTCAATTGCTGAGGCTGGAGGCCATGCAAAAAGCGGCCAAGCAAATTCAGGCGCTGCCGCAGCTCGGGGTCGATTTCTTTATGCGAGGACAGCCGGAAGGTGTGGCGGTCGAGGAGCACCCCGTGTGGTTCTTGCCCATTCAGGATCTGATCGTGGCGCTTGCGGCCCCGTTACGGCGCCGCAAGCCTCTGGCCTACAGCATCACGCCCTCGCGCCTCTATAGCCTCGAGGAAAGCGT
>JALYJG010000045.1 GCA_030775365.1 Pseudomonadota bacterium | reverse complement strand
GACCACACGCGCTAAAGTCCTCGCGTTTAAATACCGGGACGCGGGCGTTGTCGAGCCTGATGCCAAGATCGGCTTCGTTGATGTTCCGAAGCTCATCGGTGAATATGTCGGCCACTCCGAAAAGAGACTGTCCGAGTTCATCGACAAAGTGGGCAAAGGGGTCATCATATTGGATGAACTTGACTCGCTGCTCGAGGTTCATTCCTTTGGGCGAAACCTTTTGAACTTTGTTAACGATCACATGGGTAATTCTGTCAACCAACCGGTGTTCGTGGCGACGGCTTACGACTGGCGACAAGACGAGCTTCTTGGCGCATCCGATGGCTTGCGCCGACGCTTCCGGCATATCATTGCCTCGCCGAATTTTGGGCTTGAGGATTTGACACAAATGTTTGCGAAGAAATGTGAGGCGGTGGGTCTCGCCTATGAGCCGATGGCTCTTGTTATGGTGCAAGACCTCCTGACCGACGCTCAAAATCTTCTCAAGAAAAAGTTTGCCCATGCGGGCGAGGTCAAGAACATATTCGATACTGTGATCGAAGTTCATGGCGAACGTTTGGGACGCTCCGGCGTGAAATTCGAGAGGTTCAAACCTGAAGACCTCAAAACACCGGCGGCCAAAGCCGTGATGACGATCACGGTCGACGACATTCCCAGACTTAACGAGGAAACGGGTACCTACCGCCCCCCCTTCGAAACCTATGAGCGACCTTCGGCGCTGCCTAAGGCGAACCCGCCCAGCTACGGCAAAAGCTAAGATAAAAGTTCCGATTGATGTCTTGGGCAAAAAAATAGCCCGCCTTTTTGAGGCGGGCTATCTCGCTGTGCCGGCCCGTCAAAGGGCTTGGGCAAAATTTTGCTATTTGCCTGTCAAGCGACCAAGCACGAAGCCGATTGTGAGCGCTATAAAAGCCGATCTCATCGGCGTGTCGCGCACGCTTTGCACGAAGTCCGATGGAACGCGTACCGTAGCCTCAGCAGCTTCGCGAACATGCGCCCCGGCCTGGCGCGCCACATCGCTGACCGTGTGCGCCGCTTCCTTCACATCATTCTTAAGCAAGGTCGCGTCATCCTTTAGATCTTTAAGATCGTGGACGACCCTGTCGCCCGCCGCGGAAAGTTTCTCCTTAGCGGAAAATTGGTTTTTGAACTTGGCTTGGTTGTCTGTCGTATACATATCGCTGGCCTCCTTCGAGTTACTGGGACAAGATTGCTGCGGACTACGCGGAGCGCGGGCATAACAGGGCCCCAAAAAACCCGATTGCAAGCGCGATAAAGACCGACTGAACCGGTTTTCTGCGTATTTCCGCCATGACCGTATCCGAGGCGTCACAAGCGCGCTTCCCAACGGAGCAGGCCAACTCGCTGGCCTCTTTACCAGTTTTGCAGGCTGCGCTCTCGACTTTGCTCGCGCCATCCCGCAGATCATCTTTCAAATGATCGGCTGTATCTTTGATGGTTTTAAACATCCGTTCTGCCGCGTTAGATGCATTATTTGCGGCGGATTGCATGTTGTCGTCGGGCGTATCCATGTCAGCTGCTCCGTTGGGTTTTGCGATTGTTTTGGTTGCTTGACTTAGCTCGCTCTGCGAACGTCCCTGCCGTCGGCCGACACTTCACCCGTGGAGGAAACATCTTCCGCACCGCAGTTCTTGAGAATCTCCTTAGCGTTGCTCACACTATCGGCATCGTCACAGTGAACCGAGAGCAAGATTCCGCCCTTTTTGACGCGGCCTTCGTAGCGTTTGGCCTCGTATTCGGGAATACCCATGCCGACCAGGGCGCCGATGACGCCCCCCGCGGCTGCACCCACCCCGAGACCAGCCAAAGTCGCCATGATTGGGCCTGCCGCGATCAAAGGTCCAACGCCCGGGATCGCTAGCGTGCCGATGCCAGCCAACAGGCCAAGCGTTCCGCCGATAACGCCGCCGGTCGTAGCACCGGTCGTGGCGCCTTCAGGGGCCTTCGTGTTCTTCTCTGTGGCCAATTCGCGGGTCGATTCCGGCGAAGACATCAGAACCGAGATGCTGTCGCAAGCGAAGCCTTGCTGCTGCAGGGCGTCGACGCAACGCTCTGCTTGTGCGCGTGTCGCGAAAATGCCGAAGGCTGCTGTGTTGCTTGTCATGGTAGCTCCTGTTGTAGTGTTAAGTTGCTGAGATTAGTTGGTCTTGACGGAGAGGTTGTTCACGACATTGCCGTCGCCGACGACGTCAACCGCTTTGGCCTCAATGCTGGCTTTTTCCTGGTCGGAATTTACCGGCCCTTTCAGAGTCACTTTCCCGTTCTGGGAGATGACTTTGACGTTGTGCCCGTAAGTCGACAGCGACTTGTCGGCAATGATCGCCTGACGGATCTTCTGCATCACATCGCGATCCGACAGCTGGTTGCCGGCCTGGTCAGCCGTGGGTTCTTGCGCCGAACGATCGCGCTGGTTGACCCGGCTGTTGTCGACATGGGCATTATCGACATCGCTATCCTGGGTCATAGCAACCTGTGTGCTGAGGTCAGGATTGGTCGGTACCGGGATCGGCGCAAAGGCTGCGAGCAGGCAGGCGGTCGAAAGGACGCCGGGTATGAGCAGCGCTTTAACAAACTTTGATGTAGTCATGGTGATTCTCCGGGATAAGTGTTCGTGTGAATTCAATTTTTCATATGGCGCGTAAGTAAGATATGCGCTTTGAGACAGCCTGGTATTAGAGGCGCATATTTTGGCGTCGGCCGCACATCGGGGCTTTATAAAAATCCCTGGGGGAGCCAGCAAAACCCGCTTGATAACAGGGCGTTACCAAGAGGGCCGGTTCAGGTCTAAGGAGTTCGGAACAGCAAGGTGTGGGGGGCAAGGTTAAGGCTCGCAATCCAGCGCAATCAGCGGCTAAACGCGTGACAGAAAAGCCCCGTCCCTCAATGTTTGGGAGGCGGGGCTTTTGTTCCTTCGCGAAAAAACGGCACGCTTTAGATTATCAAGAGAACGCCTAAGCTGCCCGGTTGATCATTTCGTAAAGATAGCCTTGCCGGACCGGCGGAGCCGCGCGGGGATGGTCGTGCATATACCAGTATACGATCAGTACGATTCCGATAATGACACCGATGCTTAACCTCATTGTGATCTCCTCAATCTGTCCGGAGAGGACTTTTCCTTACCCCGCGTAAATAATAAATATGCTTTCCCACCCGAACCCAGGACAGAGCCAATTTTGTTTAACATTTGACGTCACGCGGCCGTGGGCTTAGGCTTCTTATGTTTTTCGACTCAAGGAGGCCTCGATGGACCGCTTGAAAAATAAGCTTGAAGCGTTGGACGAAGCCATTTTTGCTCTGGAAGATAAAGTGGGTCTTAGCCACAGCTCCCAGCAGGAAGCCACGAAGAAGCAGATCGAGCAGCTCAAAGAAAGCCGCGCGCGCGAGGCAAAAGTTCTGGCCGCAGCCCAGAAGGTCGCTTCCCGCCTCGACCAGACAATCGAACATCTTGAAAACGCTTTGAGGGCCTGAACATGTCGAAACTTTCCATCACGCTCTACGGCCGCGAATATTTCGTCAATTGTGACCCCGGCGAAGAGGGGCAGCTTAAAGACATCGTCCGCTTCGTCGAAAGCCGAATGCAGCAAGTGGCAGGCCGCACAGGTAACACGACCGAGTTGCGCCTGCTGATGTTAACCTGCCTGCACCTCGCCGATGAACTGCTTGAGACGCGTCGGAAGGCCTTAGAAAAGCCTGTGCAGGAGGAAGACCTTCTTATTGCCGCCGTCGACCATTTGCGCCAGCGCGTCGTTCATATTGCATCGCAGGTCGGTCGGGCGTAAGACTCTGCCCGAAGGCTTCTGCGCGGCGCGACAAGCGGCAAACACCCCGGGGCCAATACTCCCGAATGGGAACTGTCCCTGGCCTGGACTGTGGTCCGGGCTATATGGTGCCCACCTGCTTAGTGCAGGCCGCGGAGGACTGCCGTCACCGGTCGTGCGGGGCCTTCACTGCTGAGGGTTTATGAGCCTGGTTGCCCAAAAGCGAGAACTGCGCCGTTTTATGGACGCGCGCCGCGAAGCTGCCTGGCGCGAAAATCCGGACGCGCCGCTCGCCTTGCGTGACCAGTTCCTCAATGCGATTGAGCTTCTGCCGGGTCAAGTTGTTGCGGGCTATAGCGCACGCGGCCATGAGATGGATCCCGCACCGCTGCTGGCGGCCTTGCAGGCAAAGGGACATGTGATCGCCCTGCCGGCCATGATCGATATCAAGGCTCCCTTGGCATTCCGCATGTGCCGGCCAGGCGACAGCCTCATCGAAAACGCTTTTGGCATCAAGGAGCCGGCTCTTGCGGCGCCGTTGACGGTGCCGGATGTCATTCTCGTGCCCTTAACAGCTTTCGACCGGACGCTTGCGCGTCTCGGCAGGGGCGGGGGCTATTATGATCGTACACTTGAGGATTTGCGGCGGCAAAAGACGGTTCTCGCTATCGGCATTGCGTTTGCTTGCCAGGAATATCCAGCTGTCCCACAAGAGCCGCATGACGGTGTTTTGAATAAAATAGTCACCGAAAAACGTGTTTTCTAGGTTTTTCTATGTATCGCCACAGTTCTGTCCAAATCCAGTAGCACTCTAAACTGGAGGCTGTATAACGTTCAGACCCATTAACACGGAGAACTCGCCATGCGCAGTGCCCTGAAAGGTTTCGGCTGTCTTGCGATTATTGCTACATCTCTGAGTTTTATTGCTCCTGTAAAAGCTGAACAGCCGGCAGCCCACCGCGCCACGCTTGCCGAGACCGCTACCGCGCAAACCCTTACAGCGCAAAACTCTGCGGGCCCCGCTGCTAACGCCTCTGTCCCTCCGTCCGAAGACTGCACCGAGCGCCAGCAGATCCGCGAAGAACGTGAACGCATCCGGGCCGAGCATGAAGAGGTGGAGGCCGACCATGATCGCGTCAAAGCGCAGTGCATGGATGCCAAAGGCCAGGACCGGTCGGAATGTCATCAGCGCATGGTCACGGTGCATGAGCGCGAGGCGGCCCTGCATGAGCGTATGCGGGCACTGCACGAAAGAGCGGAAAAGGACCACAAAGGATGTCATCGCGACGTCCGCGGCCGGGATCGCCACGACCCTTGGCCGGAACGTGGCTCAACTGGCCCCGCCGGCGCAGCCCTTTCGACAGTTCAGGGTCACTAACTTTTCCAAAATCACTTGTCTTTAGCGCGCCAGTTGCGGGCTTGGCGGCAGGTGAGCGCGGGGACAACGAGATCCAACAGTGGAGGGCGCGTCGAGCTTTAGCTCTTGGCCTCAGGCCTGGGTGAGGGCGGCGCGCTGCAACCGGATCAGGAGCCAGCAGGGCAGTGGAAAGAACACGATAGCCAGAAGTGATTGCATCAGTAAGGGAAAGATAGGTGCGAGATGCCAGCTTATGAGCCCTTGCAAAAGCCATCCGAGGCTCATGACCACAAGAGCCGTCAGCGCAAAGCCTGACCACAGCATGAAGAATGAATGCCCGGCGAAGAAGCGCCGCTGGCGAAAAATAACCTGATGGGCGGCCACGAAAAGCAGCGCCGAGGTCCCGAGCGGCAGGAAATGCACTGTGTCATTGAGCAGGCCAATCACGAAAGCCATCCAAGGGCGAAACAAATCCGGGCGGTGAATGGACCAGTAATAAAGGGTCACGAGTGCCAAAGGCGGCGCTACAGCGCCAAGCCACGGCAAGGGCCAGGCAACGACACCTAAAAGGACGCAGAGCAATGCCGTGACGAAGGGCAAAGCCATTCGCGCAGCATTATCAAGACGTTGCAGGACAAGATTGAACATCAGCGCCGCGAGATTAGCGCTTTTTGGCTTCAGCGTCGATGCGGTTGGCCAAAGGGTTGAACGTGCCACCCTTCAGATGGAAGTCGACGAGCTGGACGTAATTTATGCGGCCCAGATCCGCCGAGGGCAGGACCCCATAAACGCCGCGAGCGACCTCGACGACCGTTCCCACAGGTAAATCAGGCGGGAAAATGCCGCCATGACCTGAGGTTATGACGCGTGCACCAACCATCGGGGCGCTGTCATGGGCCAGATAAAGCAGCTTTGGCGTCGAGGAATTGTCGCCGGCCAGGATCGCCCGGTCGCCGGAGCCCGCTATCGTGACAGGGATGCGGGAGTTCAAATCGGTGATGAGCAAGACGCGCGACGACCAGTCGCCCGCTTCGATCACGCGGCCGACGAGGCCTTCCCCCGTTATAGCGGCCATGCCCTGACGCGTACCATCGACAGTGCCGGCCGTGATGATAAGCCCACGAACGAACGGTCCGCCTGTGTCGGCAATAACGCGCGCCGAGATATAGGCAAGGCCCGGCTCACTCTTGAAATGAAGCAGGCTTCTGAGTTCGCGGTTTTCATTTTGCAGCGCCACGACCTGATTGTGCCATTGCTGCAGCTGGGCATTGCTCGCGCGCAGCTTCGTATTCTCGTCATGCAAATAGAGATAATCCTTCGCGTTCGCGGCCGCGTTCTGGGCAGCATTCATGGGGCGCGAAATGGCGTCCAGTACAGGGGCCAGCCCGTCGACCAGATGAACGCGAACGGTGCGGACAACTTCGGGTTGAAGTCGGCCGAGCAAAAGCAGCCCGATCGCCAGCAGCATGAAAAGGACAAAGGAAAAGCGTTGCAGTGTCACGCGCCAGGGCATGGCGATGACATAAGTCCAACCAGAGGAACGTGGGCGAACCGGCATCAGCTTGATCTTGGGAAGGAAAGACTGAAAAACGAAGCTATAATGTTAACCGACGATGGCCCGAAAGCCAATGGAATAAATGAATCTGTCATGGTGATTCGGCCTTTCTCAGGAGATCAAGTGCTGCGGCAAAAACTGCATCCACTGTCAGAGTGTCCATAAGGTTGGGACGCGGGCGACCCGGCGGTGTTCCTGACTGCTTTTTCAGCAATTCCGCGCGGCTCTCAGGCGTTCGGACGAAGGCTGAGCGTGGTCCCCAGGGCCCGTAGATGCTCTCAAGCCCTGGTCCGAAAAGCCCCAAGGTCGGTGTGTTCATGGCCGCCGCCATATGCATGAGGCCGGAATCATTGCCGACAAAAAGGGCCGATTCCTGAAGGCAGGCGGCGACGGCCAAAAGCTCCTGGCCTATAACCGGCTTTGCCTGTTCGCCGAGGGCCGCGAGCACAGGCTCCACATAACTTTGTTCCGCTTGCGCAGCGATCACGAGCACAGGTGCATTGGGAAAAGGCCCGCGCGGAGCTGTGAGCTTTTGGGCCAGCGCTGCAAAGCGATCGGCGGGCCATTGCTTGGCCCGCCAATTTGCCGCCGGACCAAGCGTGATGAAGGGACGAACCTCCGGCAGAAAACCCGCAGCATTGGCCCAAGCCTGTTCATCCAGCCACAGACGTGGTGAGGGCGGTGTTTTCTCAAGCCCAAGCACGCGCGCGTTTTCAATGACTTTGTGCTGGCCCGTGCTTTGGGTGCGGTAGAGCCGGCGGTTGGCTCTCAGGAGGCGTGTCGTGAAGCTATTGCGCAAATCCACGATAAGATCCCAAGGGGTCTCGATGCAGACCATCCAAAGCTTAATCCAATGGCGGTTCCAGGATTTTTTACGCAACACATAAAGTTGCTCGAGATTCGGCACCGCGTAAAAAAGCTCCGCCGCATAGGGGCCGCACACAACCGTGATGTCGGCGCTCGGATGAAGCTCGATGAGCTTACCCAAGATACCCGTCGAGAGGACGGCATCGCCGATGCGATTGGATGTGATAAAAAGGATCTTCATACGTCTCTTCGTCTCGACCTAGGCGGAAGGGGGGCAGGATGCTAAACCCCTCAGATGGCTGTCCAGATTAAAGTTTTAACTGATAAAACAGGGTTAAGGCCCCCCGTCAACGAAGGCGCTTTTGACTGCCTGCGCCTGCTTGCGGCTTTGGGGGTCCTATTTAGTCATTGTTATCCGCTGGTTGGCCAAGGTCAGGCTGAACCCTGCGCTAGGCTCACGGGCGGGTTTACGTTGGGCACGCTGGCTGTTTACGCTTTCTTTGCTATGAGCGGCTACCTTGTAAGCCAAAGCTGGGCCCGAGATCCCTCCCTGCCGCGCTTTCTGATCCGGCGATGCCTTCGCATCCTGCCAGGGCTTTTTTTCGTCATCACGGCGAGTTTTCTGGTGCTCGGGCCGATTGCGACAACCCACTCTCTGCATGAGTATTTCGCACGGCCTGACGCCTATAGCTATCTCGCCAAAATCTTTATTTATCCTGGGCAATACGGGTTGCCCGGCGTCTTCGATGACAATCCACTCCCGCATGTCGTCAACGGCTCACTTTGGACGCTTCGGCTTGAGTTCGCGCTCTACGTGATCATTGGGGTTTTGGGTTGGCTCGGATTTATGCGATGGCGCATGGCAGGGATAGGCCTCATGATTTTTTTCCTGGCTGGTTATGGGGCCGTAAGTTATGGGCTCGGTAGCGATGGGATTGGTAATGATGGGATCCCTAGCTATGCACCGCTGAACTATGCCGGCTTTTTCGGATCCATAACGCATGCTGCGGGCCTTACAGAAGCTTTAAGCCAGCTATCCGCTCATCGTCAGATCTTGGATTTTTTTGCCAATGCCTGTTCGTTTGCGGTCGGCGTTGCGCTCGCCCAAAATCGCATTGAGAGCGGGCGCGGAAAGCTCCTCGCTCTGGCGCTGATCCTCGGATCTGCCGCCACTTTCTATACGCGGGACTTCATTCCGGCTATTCTGCTTTTGTCTTTTCCTTGTCTCGTCTTGCTGGCGGCGCACCATCTGCAATGCCACCGCGGCCGAATGGGTGATTGTTCTTATGGACTTTATTTATGGGGCTTTCCGGTGGAACAATTGATCATACATTGGTTTGCGCCTCTGAGTGTTGCGGAGCTATTTATGCTGGCAGTGCCTTTGACGCTGGCTATGGCGATCCTTTCATGGCATCTGATCGAAATGCCAGCGTTGCGGTTCAAGCCGCGGAGGGAGTGAGCTTTGGCCGTCTATACCAAAGTCTCTCATGAAGATGCCCGCCAATTTTTGGCTGACTACGCCATCGGTGAATTCCGCGAATTGAAGGGCATTCAATCGGGTGTATCCAACAGCAATTTTTTTCTCACGACATCCCTTGGCCGTTTTGTGCTGACGCTTTACGAGGCGCGCACCAATGAGAAGGATCTGCCGTTCTTCATAGGGCTTATGGATCATTTGGCCGCGCAGGGCTTTGCTTGCCCCAGACCCGTCCGGAACAAGGCAGGGCGCGCGCTCGGCCGGCTTTCGGGCCGAGCGGCCGTGATCGTCGAGTTTTTACCAGGCACGCCCTTGAACAGGGTGACACCAGAAGAATGTGCGGAAGCCGGCCGCGGTCTTGCAGCGCTCCATCTCGGTGTCAGCGGTTTCTCGATGAGCCGGCCCAATGACTTATCGCTTGAAGGCTGGGAAAAATTGCTGAGCGCTTGTGGGGCCAGGGCTGATGACGTCCAGCCCGGCCTTTTCAAGCTGTTGCGGACCGAGCTCGATGCGTTGCAGTGGAGTTGGCCCAAGGCGCTGCCGCGCGGTGTCATCCACGCCGATATGTTTCCGAACAACGTCTTCTTTGACGGCACAAAGCTCTGCGGCGTGATCGACTTCTATTTCGCCTGCGAAGATTACTTTGCCTATGATCTCGCTATTTGCCTCAATGCCTGGTGTTTTGAGAATGGGGCTTCATTCAACGTAACGAAGGCCCGCGCGCTCGCCAGCGGCTATACTCAAAAACGGCCCCTATCGGCCGAGGAGATCAGCGCCATTCCCGTTCTGGCGCGTGGTGCATCCATACGTTTTCTGCTGACACGGCTTTATGATTGGCTGCATCCGGCCCAAGATGCGCTGCTCCGGCCGCTTGATCCGCTTGAGTATCTCACACGTTTGCAGTTTCATCAGATGGCTAAAAATCCTGAAGCCTATGGGTTGGGCACATGAGTACCGAACAAAAAATAGTTGAGATCTTTACCGATGGCGCCTGTAGCGGCAATCCGGGCCCAGGTGGCTGGGGCGCCATCCTGCGTTATAGCGGTGTGGAAAAAGAACTCTCGGGCGGGGAGAACCCCACGACGAACAACCGCATGGAGCTTATGGCGGCTATAGCTGCGCTTGAAGCTCTGACGAAGCCCTCGGTCGTCAAACT
>JALYJG010000044.1 GCA_030775365.1 Pseudomonadota bacterium | reverse complement strand
GTTGATTCCCGCGACAGCGGCCCATTAGTGGATGAGCTTCTCGCTTTCCGCTCGGCTCTGCTGTGCAAAACAGGTGTGGAGACCTCTGATATCGTCTATCTGCGGGGACCGATGGAAGAGGCTTGGCAGCGGTTGCTCCGCCTTCAGTTCGCCCCCAACCCCTTACAAACACTGGACAAACTCTTGGCCTGCGGCGTCTCGGCTTATTTGCGGCTTTATGGCGTCAGCATCAATGATACGAAATCCATGGCGCGGGCCGGAAGCATGGCTATAACGCGCTGGACCAACCAGCTGCGCGCTCTGCAAAGGCAGACCCCTGGCCATGAGCAACTGGTATGCGGCATGCGCCGTGCGGCCCTGGCCGAAACCTCGCCCAGCTCGAAGAAACTTCTGTTTGTCCCGGCCGGCTTTGAATCCTCGCGCTCGCTCGAGGATCAGGGCGAATCCATCTGGTGGACCTCCGCTCCGTTTCGCGTGTCGGATCGAGCCCAGCAGATTTATAGCCGGATCGTCAGAGGCTTCGACTCGGTCAATGGCGGGGCGGTGCTCGACGAGGCGGGGGTGACACTGGACGGGGGATCGGGTCGCGGGGGTCCGCTCGTTTGCGGCTGCTTTACGCCCGCTGGGAAATTGATCGAACTCGTAGCTGTGGGCGGCCAAGGCGTGCTGGAGACCGCCCCCTTTGAGCGCGAAATTGCGAACGATTATTTCACAGCCGACCAACACCCAGTAGCACCTCGCTACAGCGAAACGCACGACTATCACTATGGGGCGACGGCCTAGGCCGGAGAATTCCGCCGGCGCTGGGCCAGCCAGTAGAGTATCCCCGCGGCACAGAACCCGACATAATAGCCGATATCAACGCCACCAAGCCTGGCTGCAATGGGACCTGTGTAAAGATCGTTGGACGCAAATAGACCTATCGTGGCCACCGTTACGACGCAGAAGATCGTTGCGCCGCTTGTCCAGCCCCCGCTCAGCCAGCCTTTACGAAGTGTGGTGGGAGGCTCATCGGCGGAGCCGAAATCCCGAGGGCGGGATACAGCAGCGTGAACCAAGACAATAGCCGTCCACGGTGCGATCCAGTAAAACAGTAAAAGCAGCGTGTCCTGAATAATCGTTCCAAGATGTCCGGCCCCGTACACGGCGATACCAAAACCCGCGGCGGCTGCGAGCGCCGCCGAAAGGGGCCTCGGAACACGGATGCCCGAGGACACCAGACAATAAGCCGCCGAATTGTCGTTCATGGCGTTCGCCGGAATAACGCCCACCCCTGCCGCCAGCAGCACAAGCGGAGCAAAACCACCGCATACCGATTGCAGACCCGCCATCAGGCTGTCCGGCGTTTGCTCTTGGATGGCTGAGGCGACGACAATCCCGAATGTTTCCATAATGATGTAAGACAGGAACAACCCGCTGAAAACTCTTAGAAATATGGAGTATTTTGGAGTGTCGGCGGGCAGGTAACGCGTATAGTCGGCCGCATAGGGTGTATAGCCGGCGCTGCCCATGGCCGCCACCGAGAAGGCCAGCACAAAGGCCTTTAACGAAAATCCGGCCTCCGTCGGCGCCGCTGCCTTGATATGAAAACAGGCCCAGACCCCTAAGAACAGGAAAATGGCACTCAGAAGAAAGCCCATATATTTGGCAATGATCTGAACCAAATGATGGCCGTAGATCGCGATAGCCATCTGCACAACCGATAACGCCGCAAGCATAACCCATATGGGGGTGCCAGCGCCGGCATAAAAGGTCACAAGAGCCACAAGCGCGGCCGCGGCCGGGATATTGTTAACAGCATCCCAGCCAATCGAGTTCACCCAATTGAGGAAAGCCGGCAGCTTGACCCCGGCGCGACCGAATGAAAACTTGGACCCCTCCAGGGAGCTAAAACGGGTCTGCGGCCCTAGGACGCCGCATAGGCCGGCAAGCGTGGCGCCAAACAGGTTGCCGAGCACGATCGCAAAGATGGCATAGCCCATCGAGAGCCCCTGCGCCGCAATGATGCCGAACAACCAGGAGGTGAGGTTGAGGTTGGGCGTGCAGAAGGCCCAAAAAACCTTTTCCGTCGTCATCTGCTGAGCGAGGATAGGAACGCCGTCCTGGATCAGTTCCGCATGAACGTCTTCAACCGGAATCAATCCATTTCTCGGCATAGAAACTCCCGACAAAATCTACCTAATTCAATTTCTCCGACGGCGCCGCGTGGTTCTCATTGCTGCTGCCATGCACACCCAGCAGCTTGAGCTTGCGGTGGAGGGCCGAGCGCTCCATGCCAATGAAGTTCGCGGTGCGGGAGATATTACCGCCAAAGCGGGTTACCTGGGCTAGAAGATATTCCCGCTCGAACATCTCGCGGGCATCACGCAAAGGTAATCCCATAATCTCCCCGCCCTTTTCCCAGCGAAGCACGTTGGGGGTCGCGGACGTGATTTCGGGCGGCAGATTGTCGGCACGGATCGGCTCGGAAGAATCACCGGGCGCCATGATGAGAACCCATTCCATGGCGTTGCGGAGTTGCCGGACATTGCCCGGCCAGGCATAAGCTTGCAGCGCCGCCATAGCGTCCTCGCCAAGCACGCGTAACGGCATGCCGGAAACTTCAGCGGCTCGCGCCAGGAAATGATTTGCCAGCAACGGGACATCCTCGCGGCGCTCCGTCAGCGGCGGGACATGAATAGGAACGACACTGAGCCGGTAGTACAAGTCCTGCCTTACCTTGCCTTCCGCGATTTCCGCTTGCAGATCACCACTGGAGGACGCAATCACACGGACATCAACCTCCACGCGCGTATTGCCGCCCACGCGCGTGAACACCTGCTCCTGCAGAACGCGAACGATCTTACCTTGGGTTTCGGGCGGCATGTCACCGACCTCGTCCAGATAGAGCGTGCCGCCATGCGCCTGTTCGAAAACACCGACCTTACGACTGCCCCCGCTCACTCCGTTTTCGGTGCCGAACAACTCCAATTCCAACTGGTCGGGCTGCATCGTCGCGCAGTTCACGACGACGAACGCACCGTCGGCTCGGCGCGAGCGCGCGTGCAAAACGCGCGCGACGATTTCCTTGCCCGCACCCGACGGGCCGGCGATCATGACACGACTTCCGGTCGGCGCCACGCGCTCGATGATCTGGCGCACCTGATTCATTGCTGAGGTCTTGCCGATCAGCTCCGCGTCCGCCCCGGCACGAAACTTTAACTCCTGGTTTTCCCGGCGAAGACGCGCCGAGTCCAGAGCATGCTGGACCTGCAGAATAAGCCGGTCGGACTTGAACGGCTTTTCGATAAAATCGTAGGCGCCGATCTTGATGGCCGAAACAGCTGTCTCGATATTACCGTGGCCGCTGATCATGATCACGGGCATGTCCGGGAACTCGCGGCGGACATGCTGCAAGATCTGCATGCCATCCATCGTGCTATTGGTCAGCCAGATGTCCAGAATGATTAGATTGGGGCGGCGCAGCGATATCGCTTTAAGCGTTTCGTCGGCATTGCCCGCTTCGCGGACCGAGAGCCCCTCATCATTAAGGATGCCCTTGATAAGAAGCCTGATATCGGCCTCGTCATCGACGACCAGAATATCGTTCGTAAGACTCTTGTCTTTAACCGAGGAACCCATGGATTTGACTTGACCTCCTGTCGCGTCAGGCACGCCGCGGCGTATGCGCGGAAATGGACGGCTGCTCACTGTTAGTACCAGATTCGTCCCGGGCCGACAAAGCCTCATCCTTCGGACGGTGTCGAGGCCAAATGAGGCTGACGATCGCCCCGCCAGAAGGCCGGTCGGCCAGGACAAGCTCTCCGTGATGGTCTTCCATGATTTTTTTGACAATGGCAAGACCGAGCCCTGTGCCTTTGGTACGAGTCGTTACATAGGGTTCGGTCAGGCTGTTGCGCTCCTCGACAGGCAGGCCTTTGCCGTTATCCTCAACTGACAGTATAATTCGGTCCGGCAACTGTGTGAGCCTTATACGAATTTCGCCCGGCAAAAGGAGCCCAACCAGCGGAGCCGGCCTGGCATCAATGGCTTCGGCCGCATTCTTAAGCAAATTTGTGAGCCCTTGCGTGATCTGGCGGGTGTCACATTCCGCCAGACAGGGTTGCGGCGGCAGATCCTGTATATACCGGATGTCCATCCGGCTGGCACTCTGCAAGAACACCGACTGCCGGCAGATCTCTTTGAGTTCATGCTCCCGGAACACTGGCGATGGCATGCGGGCAAAAGCCGAGAATTCGTCAACCATGCGGCCAATATCCTCGACATGCCGGATGATTGTGTCGGTACAGGTCTGAAAGACTTCAGGGTCGGTAACGATTTCCTTGGCGTATTTACGACGCAGACGCTCGGCCGAGAGCTGGATTGGGGTTAGCGGATTTTTAATCTCATGGGCGATGCGGCGCGCCACGTCGGCCCAGGCGGCCGTGCGCTGCGCGAACAAGAGTTCCGAAACGTCATCGAACGTCACGACATAGCCTTTGATCTCCGTTCCGACGAGCTCGGACGATACGCGGACAAGCAAGGTGTTTGCCGGCTGACCGGGGCGCCGGATCTCCACCTGTCCGCCGCTGAAGCGGGATCCTCGGGGCATGACATCGAGGATCGCCTGGATTTCCGGCGTTATAGAATCGAGGGGCTTGCCGTGCAGCGCGGTGGGCTTCTCAATGCCGAAAAAAGCCGCCGCGGATGCATTCATAAGATTAATGCGGCCTTCGGAATCGAGACCGATGATGCCGGCGGAAACGCCTGTCAGAACCGCTTCGGTAAAACGGTGACGTAAGTCCAGCTGGCGGTTGACTTCGACAAGCTCGCCGCGCTGACTTTCCAACTGGCTTGTCATGCGATTGAAGGCGCGGCTGAGCAAATCCAGCTCATCATCCCCTTCGTTTTCGTCCTCCGGAACCCGCGCGGTCAAATCCCCTCCCCGCACCTTATCGGCAGCTCCGATCAGATCGCTGATGGGGCGAACCAGACGCGTGGCGAAATTGAGCCCGAACCAGACCGCCGCAAGCAGCAATAGCAACGCCACGACCACGAAAATGAGAGAGATCGTAACCTGCAGGCCAAACCGCTTACCCTCCAGCTGCTTATATTCATTGACGGCCTTCTGTGTCGTCTCCATATGGGCAAGTACCTTGGGTTCCACGGGCCGGCCCACGAACAGGTAGGTGTCGACGAAGTTGTCCAACCGGACGAGGGCCCGGACCCGGTCGTCGTTGTCGCTCACAATCAGTACGACATCGCCCTCTTGTGCGTGCCGTCGCATGTCATCCGTGATCGGCTCAAACGACAGAGCAAAACTGAGGCCGGAGCGCGCCAGTATCTTGCCGGAGCCATCGAAGACTATAACTTCAGTGAGATTGCGCAAATACGCTTGCGCCGACACCGCCTGCGCAAACCGCGCGGGATTATCGGACAACAGTACAGCCTGGCGGTTGAGGTCGTTGGCCATCGCAAGAACGTCGCCCCGCAGCCCCTGTTTGTGCTCCTCGAGATAGGCCTGGGCCACCTCAAGGGATTCATTGAGCGATGTGCGTACATGCGTTGAAAACCAACCCTCGACGCCAAAATAGAAAAAGATCGCAGCAAACATTGCGACAAGAATGGCGGGCGCAACGGCCAACAGCGTAAAGACGCTGACCATGCGCACATGAAGGCGCGATCCGATTTGGTTGCGGCGCCGCCGCACCCAGATCGAGACAACGCGCTGCGTGACGATTGTGCCGAGCATGACAAGAAACGCCAGATCAAGCAGCGACAGAATCGTAATCGTACTGGGGTCGCTTCCAAAGAACGGGGATTCCGTGAGCGCGCCATAGGTAGCAAGTCCAGAACACACGGACGCGATAACAAGGGCAATGATCAGCCTGTGCCGTAGCCGCACGCTAACCGCCCAGCGGGACAAACGGCCCATGATCGAAAAGCTAGTCGTCATTGGCAACGGCCTTTTTCTTCTTTCGCGAGGGCGACAGACCAAGCTCCCGCATTTTCTTGCGCAACGTATTCCGATTGAGACCCAGCAATGCGGCGGCCCGCAACTGGTTGCCGCGACACTCATCCAGGGTAATCGCCAACAAGGGCCGCTCGATCTCCTGAAGAACGCGGCCATACAGTCCGGATGCCGGCAAGTCCCGCTCACAGGCCGCAAAATATTCGCGTAGATGCTGCTCGACCGTCGCCGCGAGCCCCCCGTTTTGCCCTGGCTTGCTCATGCGGCCTGATCCAGCAGTGGCCGGAAGAACCCGTCGATCAGTCCACGCACGGCGCCCACGTTATCGACGCCATTGACCGCAGCCCGGAACTCGCCCGACGAAGGCAGACCTTTGCTGTACCAGCCGATATGTTTTCGCGCAATACGCAGGCCGGCATGCGTCCCGTAATGCTCGAGCATGGTCTCGAGATGCTCGATGATGACGTCCAATTGATGACGAAGCGACGGGGGCGGTGGTACGATGCCGGTGCGCAAGTAATCGATCACCTGTCGCACAAACCACGGCCGGCCGTAGGACGCCCGCCCAATCATAACGCCGTCAGCACCCGATAGCTCAAGCGCGCGGAGCACGTCAGGAAAATCATTGATATCACCGTTGGCAATAACGGGAATACGGACCGCTTCTTTCACATGGCGAATGAAAGCCCAGTCGGCCTGCCCCTCATAAAACTGGCAACGCGTGCGACCATGAACGGTCACCATTTTGATACCGCAATCCTCCGCGATCTTTGATAGGCGCGGTGCGTTCAGGCTTTCGTGATTCCAGCCCATGCGCATCTTGAGAGTGACTGGAATCTTGACGGCCTTGACCGTCGCTTCGAGAATTTTTGCCGCATGGACCTCGTCGCGCATCAGTGATGAGCCGGCATGGCCGTTGACGACTTTTTTAACCGGGCAGCCGAAATTAATATCGATAATATGGGCGCCGCGGTCCTCGTTCAAACGGGCCGCCTCAGCCATGACTTCCGGCTCACATCCGGCGAGCTGAACGGCCATAGGGTCTTCCAGATCCGATCGCTGTGCCATCTGCAAGGTCTTTTGGTTTTCTCGAATCATCGCCTGACTGGCAATCATCTCGGAAACGACAAGACCGCCGCCGTGCTTTTTGACTAGCCGCCGAAACGGCATATCGGTGACGCCGGACATCGGCGCTAAGATCACAGGCGCGTCCAGTTCGACCGAGCCGATTTTAATCGGTTTCAGGGCGGGCCAGGCGGCGAAAACAGGTTTTTCAGCAAAGCCATCTAACATGCGCCGGACCGTAGCATTTGCCTATTTTTTAGGCAACCATAGTTATCGCCGCCCCCGGACGCTATAGGTGCAGCCAGCTTAACCCATCGCAGTTTCCGCGCCTTTAAAGGTATCCCTGGCCGAGCGTAAGAGACCGAACAGCGCCGCGGGTTCGACGTCGTGAGCCGGCAGACCCTGCGCCGCCAAAGTCGTCCGGAATTCGGGCTGATCAATACGAAGAAAGGGATTGGTCTGCTTCTCAAGCCCCAGGGGCACAGGCACCGTCGGCAGCTTCCTGCCGCGCAGGGCCGTCGCCTCGGCCGAGCGTCGCTTCAGCGCCTCGTTCTTCCCGTCGACAGCCAACGCAAATTTCGCGTTGGCTTCGGTATATTCATGACTGCAATAAATCATCGTGTCATTCGGCAGATTGCGAAGAGCGACAAGCCCCGCCCACATTTCTGCTGCCGTCCCCTCGATCAGGCGGCCGCAGCCAAGCGAAAACAACGCATCGCCGCAAAACAAGGCTTTCAGCTGCGGAAAATAGAACGCGATATGACCAGCCGTGTGACCATGCGTCTCTATCACCTGTCCACGCAAAGTCGAAAACGTGACCAGATCCCCACCCACCACGCCACGGGACATGCCGTCGATGCGACTACGCTCCTTGTCCGGGCCAAGTATGGCCGGGCCGTATTCCTTTTGCAGCTTGCGACTGCCTGCAGTGTTGTCGTGATGGTGATGCGTGTTGAGGATCAACGTGAGATGGAGATCCCGCTCTTTCAGCGTCGGTAAGACAGCGTTGGCATCACCAGGATCAACCACCATGGCAAGGCCCAGTTCGCTGTCACTGACAAGATAAATGTAATTGTCCGCCAAAGCCGGCAGCACATCGATGACAAAGGACATCCTGCATGCTTTACCGGTTCGTGCTAAGAATGGGTTAATGCCGGCCGGTCTGAGCGCAGCGTTTCGTCAGGCGTGGCCCGCCTCGCCGGACAGCATAAGCGGGCTGATGCCGATTTTGGCTAAGGATTTGTTCCATTTGGTCTCGATAAGGGGATCAAACAGGATGTCTTCATCGGCCGTCACAGTCAGCCATCCGTTGGCCTTCACCTCTTCCTCGAGCTGCCCGGCACCCCATCCTGTATAGCCCAGCGCCATCAGCAGACGTTCAGGACCGGCGCGCTTGACGATCGAGTCCAGAATTTCGACGGTTGCGGTCAGCGCAATACCATCACCGACGCGAATGGTTCCTTCCCGCAAATAGTCGTCGGAATGCAGGACAAATCCCCGACCCGGCTCGACCGGGCCACCAAAATGGACGGGTACATCCGGGACATCGCCGCTTGTCTTAATCTCAAGTTGAGACAGCAGCATTTCAAAATCGGCCTCGCCGAACAAACGGTTGATGATCAGACCCATCGCGCCATTGGGACCGTGGGAGCAGATGTAAATGACGGCATGGGTGAACCGTGGATCTGGCATTCCCGGCATAGCTATCAAAAACTGGCCCGTGAGCCAGGCATCGGTGGGCGTCAACCCCGATCGTTGCGGTTTTTCTGAGTCAGCCATGGCGCCCCCCCCTTTGTTTTAGTCCTTCTACGACAGTTAAGTTTATTGCATCATGTTCCGAATCAAAAGGCTGTAATAGCCCGCGCGGAAATTGTTATGACACGACTATTTGCATTCCTCATGTTGGCCTTACTCCTTTTGCCCTGCCAAGCTTGGGCGGTCGCGGGCGAGTGGCAACGGGACGCTGACGCCGGCGCGCGCCTCATCTCCGGTGTCACTGCGACCGGTGACGGTTCCACCGTGCCTCTCGGTCTGGAAATCGAAATGGGCCCCGAATGGCATACCTATTGGCGCTCGCCCGGCGCCGCAGGCCTGCCCCCAGAAATCGACTGGCAAAGCAGCCTGAACGACACGAGCAATCTGCAATCCAGCGTCATGCTGTTTCCGGCCCCAAAGCGATATACGGCCTACGGACTCGAGACCGTCGGCTATCGTGACCACGTGGTTTTCCCCATCGACGCGGTGCTGCACGCGCCCGGTCGCGCCTTAAGCATTGATGCCACGCTCAATCTTCTCGTCTGCAGCGCCATTTGCGTACCGAAATCTTTTGCTCTGAAACTGACCGTGCCGGCGGGCGCGGCTGCGCCAAGCCCCGAAGCCACGCTCATCAAGCAGTTTCGCGACCAGCTACCTGGGGACGCCGAAAAATCCGGCCTCGTTATCAAAGGTGTCGCGAACACGGGCGCGGGCCTGTCGGTCACCGTTGAGTCGCGCGATGAGTTGACGTCGCCGGACATCTTCATCGAAGACGACAAAAGCATTTCCTTCGCGGCGCCCGAGGTTACGCTTTCGGAGCACGGGCACACAGCCGTATTTGATGTCAAACTTGCCGACACGCTGCCGGATGCGGTGCCGCTCGCCGGCATGCCTCTTGTGCTAACGGTCGTGGACGGAGAGCACGCACTTGAAAACCACGTCATCGCACCGGAGGCGGAAGTGACAACCGGTCCCAAGCATGACAACGCCCATCCGCTGCCCCTCGCCCTTGCGATCCTGTTCGCAATTATCGGGGGCTTTATTATGAACCTCATGCCGTGCGTCCTGCCGGTTCTGTCGATGAAGATTCTGAGTGTCGTCAGCCATGGCGGTCGCGACACGGGGCTCGTGCGCCAAAGTTTCCTCATGACGGCTACGGGCATCGTGTTTTCCTATATGGCTCTGGCGGCGATGGTCATCACGCTCAAACGCCTCGGACTTGCTTTTGGCTGGGGCGTGCAGTTTCAGCAGCCGCTGTTTCTGCTTTTTCTGACACTGCTGCTTACCTTCTTCGCGGCCAATATGTGGGGCCTGTTCGAGATCCAGCTGCCCAGGTTTCTGGCCGACAGCCTCGATAGCAGTTACCATCCCAAGCTTGCCGGCGATTTCGCCACAGGCGCTTTTGCTACGCTTCTTGCCACCCCCTGCTCCGCGCCCTTCCTTGGCACTGCCGTCGGCTTTGCCCTCGCCTCCGGCCCACTCCAAATTTTGACGATCTTTCTCGCGCTGGGGATGGGCATGAGCTTGCCCTATATTGCGATAGCCACGTGGCCACGTGTTGCGACGACGCTGCCGAAACCGGGCCTCTGGATGGTTCGCCTGCGGCAGTTGCTCGGCGGGGCTTTAGCCTTAACGGCTCTCTGGATGCTCTGGGTGCTCGCGGCACAAATTCCTCTTGGTTTCGCCCTGTTCGTCGGACTGGCGATGCTGGGTATCGTAATCCTTCTGTGCCTGCGCTCCAGCAGCGTGCGCCCGCGTTTG
>JALYJG010000043.1:6012-10605 GCA_030775365.1 Pseudomonadota bacterium | reverse complement strand
CAATTGCAGTCTTTACAACGAGACCAATGGCAACCCGATTAACCCCGCACCCGTAATCGGTGGTGTTGGCCTGATCGAGGATGTCAGCCTGGCCGTCTCGCCGGCTTTCAAAGGGGATGATGAGAGCCTATTCGTGATCGGGGCCACACAAGGCCATATCGGCCAATCGCTCTATTTGCGCGAAATCCACGGCAAAGAAGAAGGGGCGCCACCCCCTGTCGATCTCACGGCCGAACGAAAGCACGGGGAATTCGTGCGCGGGCTCATTGGTGAGCGTCTCTTGACCTCCTGCCATGACGTAGCCGATGGCGGCCTTCTCATAGCGCTGGCTGAAATGGCGCTGGCGGGGGACCGCGGCTGCGTGCTGGACGCGGCTGAGAGGGATCAGGGTTTCTGGTTCGGCGAGGATCAAGGGCGCTATGTCATAGCGACAGAGGCGCCGGACGAAGTCGAGCGAAAAGCAAAAGAGGCTGGTGTCCCCCTCAAGCGGCTCGGGCGCACAGGCGGCGTAGCTATCCGCTTGGGTTCAGGTCTCGACGGCGGCCAGGCTGACACTGCCAGCACAGCTGGCGTTCTTGAGCTCGCCGCTCTTCGCAAAGCCCATGAGGCATGGCTGCCCGATTTCATGGGAAGCTGATCCAAGACGATTGAGCTATTTGCGTAACACTTCACGAATTAATGAAATCCTTCCACGGCAGCCGCCACAGCAGTGTTGACATGCAAGGGCCTGCGAAGCGACTCTGAGAACTCGATTCGCGCCCTAACGTAACTGTCAACAAGCCTTGGGGGGATAGATGTCCGCACGTCAAAATCGCCGCCTCTATCAAGTCGCCAGCCACCTCATCAACACGCGGGCAGCCAAGGAACAGGGATTTTACGACAGATTCGTAAAATCGTTATTTGTCCGGGCCGCCAAGGAACTGACCATGTGGCCGGCACAACTGCGCAAGGCCGGCGAGGTCGACGACCTCTTTGCTTCGGTCATCGGCATCATCAACCCGAGCGATGGGCATCCGCAGGAGGAGCATACGCCGGATTTCGGTTGGTTCCGGCCGCTCGCGCATAATAACCCAACTTGGGTACTTTACTGGCCGGAACTTGAAGTCTAGCCGGCTTTGGACTGTTGGCCTTACGACGGCCCCCGCTTACGCCGAAGCCTTGGCTGATAATTTGGCCGAATTGCCGGGCCCAGAACCTTTGGCCCTCTCCATTCTCTCACCGCCCCGCGCAGCCGTTGCGCATGTCGAAGCTATTTACGGCGATGAGCCTGACCGCGCCGCGCTGACAGCTGGCCTGGCTCTGCATGCTGCCAGCGGCCTCTTCGAGATGCCCAAAATCGATATCCGGCAAATGCCCGATCTGAATTGGCTCAAAAAGGTCTCGGCCGACTTCCCGCCTTTACCCATTGCATCCTGGATCGTCCACGGCGCCGAACATGCCCATGCCGTGCCCGACCGCCGGAAGGCCCTCCAGATCGACGCCACAAGTGCGTTCGGTACGGGCGAGCACCCGACGACCCGCGGCTGCCTCCTGATGCTGGATTGGGTTTTAAAGCACCATGGGAAACCGGCCCGGGTACTCGATATGGGTTGCGGCTCGGGTATTCTCGCGCTGGCGTATGTGAAATCCGCTCAAGGTCGGGCTGTCGCTGTGGACAATCATGCCGATTCCGTCGCCATAGCCCGGGAGAACGCACGCATCAACGGTCGCCGGATGCAGCTGCGCGCCAAGCTGGGACGCGGCTATGCTGTCGATGAGGTCAAAAAAAATGCGCCTTTCGATCTGATCATGGCGAATATCTTTGCGAGACCCCTCGCATCCATGGCGCGCGACTTGCGCCTTAACCTGGCGCCGGGCGGCCTTGTGATCCTGTCAGGGTTTCTGCGCCATCAAGTCAATCTCGTGCTTGCCGCGCATCGGATGCAGAAGCTTTACCTCTTACGCATGTTCCACTCGGGCGACTGGGTCGTTCTGGTACTAAGCCGCCGATAAAACCGGAATTGACTGGACCGCGTGGCAGCGCTTTTCTAAACTTTCCAATCTCTTGTCTCAGGCGGCCATGATTGATCTCAAAAAACACATTCGCAGCATTCCGGATTTTCCGAAACCCGGCATTTTATTTTATGATATCGGGACTTTGCTGGCTGACGGACCCGCCTGGGGGGAAACGGTCAAGCAATTGGCGGCTTATTTGCGCCCGCTCAAACCGGATGTGCTGATCGGCATCGAATCGCGCGGTTTTCTCGTGGCTGCCCCGGTGGCGGCAGCCCTTGAGATTGGCTTTGTGATGGTACGCAAAAAAGGCAAATTGCCCGGTAAAACGCAGAGATACGATTACACGCTCGAATACGGCACGGACACGATTGAAGTGCAGGAGGGCATCCTCAAAGCCGGGCAGCGCGTCGTGATCTGCGATGACCTGCTCGCAACCGGCGGGACGGCGGCGGCAACGATAGCGCTCGCGCGCCGCGTGGGCGCCGAGGTCATCCACACCGCCTTCGTCATTGAGCTCGCTTTCTTAAAAGGGCGCGACAAACTTGATGTGCCCGTTAAGAGCCTCGTCAGCTACGATGCCTGATGAAGGTCATGGATCGGAGGGTAGGATTGAGACCTAAGGACTGGGGATTTGTCCGGCTCGGCGGGTCTGGCCAGACTATCTCGGTTCCAGCCTATCTAATGGACGCTGCTCGGCTGCATATCATGCTGCCGAACCGTAGCGAAGGCGAGATCCCGTTCATTTACAACCGTAAGTGGCGTCCCATCCGCGGCATGAATGGCATGGAATTTCTGGCCATTTAACGTGACGGTCTTTACGTAGGCTATGTCCTCGAGCCCGAAACGGCCGAGATCATGTGCTGTGAGGCCTTTTCGGATCAGTTCCAGCTTGCCGAGCATGGAGGCCCCTTTTTTGTTCGTTAACTCGCCGAATGAGTCTAACGCAAAAGTGGATAAGCAATCCTTAATTGACAGAAACCCTTGTGCCGCAGGGACTTTCTTTATGCTTGTGCGGACGGGGCCGTCAGAACAATTAAAGGCTTTTTAAGAATTTCTCTGGCACAATCGCTGAAACCTGTGTAAAATAAGATTGATTTTGAGCCTTTATTTCGAGTTCGTGGCGAGTCTTGGTCCTCTTCGATCAAGTAAATTGGCCGGGGTGAAATGAAAAAATCCCTTTCTCATCCGCATATACGGACCCGCCGCGTTCTGTCGGGCGCATCGCTGCTCATCTTCACGTTCACTTTAGCGATTGTCCTGGGCTGGGCCCATCCGGCCGCGGCCGGTGCCGCCGTAACCTTTGGGGAAATGCTCTGCAACAGCATCACGCAGGGGCTCGGCCCGATGCCGGATTTGATCGAGGCTTGCGGTTATATAGCGGGGACGGCTTTCATTGGCCAAGGCCTCTACATGCTGGTCAAATATCATGACAATCCCGCCTCACAGCCTATTCACCAGCCTTTGACGCGTCTGGGCGGCGGGGCGTTCCTGCTCGCCTTACCAAGCGCCGTCACGGCCCTGATCAAAACGCTTTTCATCGTGCCGTCGGGCGGCGGCATCGGCGCCTGCGCCCAAGGTGCGGTCGTTGCAGGCCCCGGCCTCCTGGGCCTCGATGTGCTTTTGACGAATCTCGTGCAAAACATAGCCGATCCGATCACGAATCTGACATCCGATGCGGCCGTTATCATCGGTGTCGTCATGATCGTTCGTGGCTTGATCAAGGCTTCGAAATTCGGTATCGATCCACGCGAAAATTCGATGCCGAAGATTCTCGCCAACCTCGTCGTCGGCGCTGTCTTGATGGTGGTCGGGCAAACCTTCACCGATCTTTTGAACACCCTGTTCGGCATCGGCGCCGGCGTGACGGGCTCGGCTGTCGTTGGCGGCTGGACGATTATGACCTCCCTCGGCGCCTCCCCCCAATTCATTCAAGCCGTGCAGGATGCCGGTTTGTTTATGGAGCTTATCGGCATGATCGCTTTCGTGCGCGGCTGGATGATCATCAAGACCGCCTCCGAAGGCTCCGGCCAGGCCACCATGGCTCAGGGCATTACGCATCTGCTTGGAGGCGTCGTTGCCATGAACATCTTTGGCTTTCTTCAGATCATGGACAATACGTTCGGCACGTCCTTCCTTTAAGGCCGCGCCCTCGATCGGGCCCGACCTTCGCTCCCACGCCTTATCCCGGACGAACCTCGCTCAATTTTCAAATTTGAGCGCATAGACACCCACAACGCCAGGCAGGCCCTTGATCTCGGCGAGAACCGATGCCGGAATATCGCCGTCCACAGATACAAGGCAAACCGCGTTGGCACCTGGCCGGTTGCGCCCCAAATGGAAGTTGGCAACGTTGATCTTGGCTTCGCCAAGCTTAGTGCCAAGCCGGCCGATAAAACCCGGTTTATCCTCGTTACGCACGAAAAGCATGCGCGGCGTAAGCTCAGCCTCGAGCGTCACGTCATCGATGCCCACGATGCGCGCCTTGCCGCTAAAAAGCGTGCCCGCCAGCGTCAGTAAGCCTTTTTCCGTTTCGATCTTGAGGCGTAGCAGCGTGTGATAATCCCCCTCATCCTCGCGTCGTGTTTCGCTAAGCTTGAT
>JALYJG010000043.1:0-6002 GCA_030775365.1 Pseudomonadota bacterium | reverse complement strand
CCTCTGTCTTTGGCCACCAAAGGCGCGTTGACCATGTTCACGCCGTCGAGCGAGGGCCGTAAGAGCCCCATCAATGCCGTATGGGTGAGAGGACGTGTGTTCAAGCTCGCGACATGCCCCTCATAGGCCAGATCCACGGCGACAATGCCGCTTTGTGTCACTTGCCCGGCGAAGCTGCCGAGCTGCTCCGCAAGTTTCATATAGGGACGCAGTTTGGGAGCGTCGGAGGCCGAGACCGAAGGCATATTCAGCGCGTTGGTTACAGCGCCTGTCAGCAGAAAATCGCTCATTTGCTCGGCGATCTGCAGCGCAACATTTTCCTGCGCCTCGGTCGTAGACGCGCCGAGATGAGGCGTGCAGATAACATTTTCCATGCCGAAAAGCGGATGCTGCTTGGCGGGTTCTTCGGCAAAGACGTCGAGCGCCGCTCCGGCTACGATGCCGCTCTCGAGCGCGGCCTTGAGATCAGCCTCGATGATAAGTCCGCCGCGCGCGCAATTGATTATCTGGACGCCCTTTTTGCACTTGGCCAGGGCTTTCGCATCGACGATGCCACGCGTCTGATCGGTCAGCGGGGTATGCAGCGTTATGAAATCGGCGCGCGGGAAGAGCTGATCAAGTTCGACTTTTTCGACACCCAGTTCCTGCGCCCGCTCCGGTGTCAGGAAGGGATCGAAGGCCAGCACCTTCATGCGCAGCCCCTTGGCGCGGTCGGCGACGATGGAGCCGATATTGCCGCACCCGATGATGCCGAGCGTCTTGCCCGTAACCTCGACCCCCATGAATTTCGCTTTTTCCCATTTGCCCGCATGTGTCGAGGCATTGGCGGCCGGCAATTGCCGCGCCAAAGCGAGCATAAGCGAAATCGCGTGTTCGGCTGTAGTGACCGAATTGCCGAAGGGCGTGTTCATGACGACGATGCCGCGCGAAGTTGCCGCAGGCACATCGACATTATCGACGCCGATACCGGCCCGGCCGATAACTTTCAAGCTTGTGGCAGCACCGAGGATATCCGCCACGACCTTTGTCGCCGAGCGAATGGCGAGGCCCTCATAATTGCCGATAATGCCTTTAAGCTCCTCTGGCTTCAGGCCGGTTCTTTGTTCGACATCGATGCCGCGCTCCTTGAAAATTTCGAGGGCTCGCGGCGACAGGGCATCACTGATGAGGACTTTCGGTTTCATCGGAATCTCTCTTTGAATGGGGGAAGGGGAAGATTAAGCGGCAGCCTTAAGCTCGGTTCGGCACACGGCATAGGCCCAATCGATCCATTGCGTCAGGGTGGCGATATCACTGGCCTCGGCCGAGCCCCCGCACCAGATGCGCAAGCCTGGCGGAGCGTCGCGATAAGCGTTGATATCGTAACCCACCCACTCCTTTTCGAGCAGGCCCGTGAGCTTCTTGCAAAAGGCATTCTGCTCGTCCTTGCTCAATCGCACGAGCGACGGGTCGGCCAGCTTCATGCAGACGGATGTCGGCGAGCAAATGGCCGGATCATCCGGCAGGAAAGCGATCCAGGGCGTGCGTGCGACCCAATCCTGCAAAACCTTGAAATTGGCCTGCGTTCGGTCGCAAAGGCCCTTAAGGCCACCTATGCTGCGCGCCCATTCCATGGCCTCGAGGGCGTCCTCCACGCATAACATTGAGGGGGTATTGATCGTCTCGCCTTCGAAAATGGCGCGGTTCAATTTGCCGTCTTTCGTCATGCGGAAGATTTTGGGCACGGGCCAGCTTGGCTTATGGGATTCGAGCCTTTCGACGGCACGCGGCGAAAGGATCAGAATGCCATGCTGCGCTTCGCCGCCTAGCACTTTTTGCCAACTATATGTGACGACATCGAGCTTGTTCCACGGCAGAGGCATCGCGAAAACGGCCGATGTGGCATCGCAGATCGTCAAGCCTTTACGGTCGTCCTTGATCCAGTCGGCGTTAGGGACCATGACGCCGCTTGAGGTGCCGTTCCATGTGAACACGATGTCGTGATCGGGATCGGCTTGCGTCAGATCGGGGATCTGGCCGAAATCGGCGACGAAGGAGCGGGCTTCGAGCGGTTTCAGTTGCTTGACGCAATCCGTTACCCAATCTTTGCCGAAGCTTTCCCATGCGAACACATCGACCGGACGTGGCCCGAGGGCGGACCACAGAACCGCCTCGATAGCGCCAGTGTCTGACGCCGAAATGATGCCCAGCAGATAGTCTGGCGGCAGTCCCAGAAGCGCCTTGGACTCGTCAACGACACGCTTAAGGCGCTCTTTGCCTTCTTTCGAGCGGTGCGAGCGCCCCACAAGCGCGCTCTTCAGCCGGTCGATTGACCAGCCCGGATGTTTGGTAGCGGGACCGCAGGAAAAATTAGGGGAGACAGGGCGAAGCGACGGCTTCGACGGCACGGCGGATGGAGATCCGGACATAATATACGCCTTAAAAAACGACTCGTTGGGGAGTCGGGGCCCGGATCAAGCGTAATCAAAGATAAATCGGCCGTCAACCGTGGACAGGGAGACTGTCCCGAAAGATGAAATAGGCAGCGCCAATCATGCATAAAGCGGCATAGAGATAGTTCAGACTTAGGGGTTTTTGCATATAAAAATACGAAAAAGCCGCAAACGTGATCATCGTGACAATTTCCTGAATGATTTTAAGCTCGCCAAGAGTGAAGATTTTGTAGCCGATGCGATTGGCCGGAACCTGAAAGCAATATTCGAAAAAAGCGATACCCCAGCTGACGAGGATCGCTAAAGTAAGCGGTTTGTTCTCCATCGTTTTGAGATGGCCATACCAGGCGAAGGTCATGAAAGCGTTGGAGAGAAAGAGCAAAAAGATCGTTTTCATGGCAACTGTTCCTGCAAGTGATTGCTGAAGCGACCGAAGATCACGGCCAAAAACAAAGCGGGCACGACACCATAAACTCCATAAATGGGCCATATGTTTGCCAGGCCGATCTGCCGGCAAATATTGGGCCCAGCCGAAATAGAGTCCGGCCTTTCGCTTGCTTGCTTAAGCAGCCTCGCCCTTGATGGCATCGGCGATCTCTGTGACAATTCTGTGCACGAGCGCTTCATCGTCACCCTCGGCCATGACGCGGATCAAGGGCTCAGTGCCGGACTTGCGAATGACGAGACGGCCCGACCCCCTCAACGCGTGCTCGGCTGCGGTAATATGTTGCTTGATCGCCTCCCGCTCCAGGATCTCGGCGGGCGCCTTCACATTGACAAGATTTTGGGGCAAGGGCGTAAACAGACGACAAACCTCGCTTGTGGGCTTGTTCTGCGACCGTATGGCCGCCAGAACCTGCAAGGCAGCGATGAGCCCATCGCCTGTCGGGCTATGATCATTAAGCACGAGATGCCCCGACTGCTCGCCGCCGACATTGCAGCCCTTTTCGCGCATGGCTTCGACGACGTATCGGTCGCCCACAGGCGTGCGATGCAGCTCGACGCCGCGCTGCTTGAGGAAACGTTCAAGGCCAAGATTGGACATCACGGTCGCCACGATACCGCCGCCGCGCAGGCGGCCCGTGCGGGCCCAGTTTTCCGCAATGAGGGCCATCAGCTGATCGCCATCGATCTTGTTGCCCTTCTCGTCGGCCATGATGAGCCTGTCGGCATCACCATCAAGGGCGATGCCGGCATCCGCCTGATGCATGATGACCGCTTCCTGCATGAGCTGCGGATGCGTGGCGCCGCATTTGTCGTTAATGTTGATTCCATCCGGATGCACCGCGATCGGTATGACATCGGCGCCCAGCTCCCACAGCACAGCTGGTGCCGCTTTGTAAGCAGCTCCATTGGCGCAATCGACAACAACCTTGAAGCCATCGAGCCGGCCATTCGGGTAGGTCCCCTTCACATATTCGACATAGCGTCCGATCGCGTCGTCAAGCCGGCTCGCGCGGCCGAGCGCAGCCGCTGTCGCGTGATCGTCCGTCGAATTGGCCTCCATGCGCGCTTCGATCTGCATTTCCAAATCATCCGACAATTTGCAGCCGTCAGGCCCAAAGAGCTTGATGCCGTTATCCTCATAAGGATTGTGGGATGCGGAAATCATCACCCCGAGATCGGCCCTAAGGCTGCGCGTCAGCACGGCTACGGCGGGCGTCGGCAATGGGCCGAGCAGGATCACATCCATCCCTTTGGCAACGAAGCCGGCCGTAAGGGCGGGCTCCAGCAGATATCCTGAAAGGCGCGTATCCTTGCCGATGACGACGCGGTGACGATGCTCGCCGCGGCGGAAAAGGCTGGCGGCCGCCATGGCGACACGGAGAGCGGTCTCAGCCGTCATGGGTTCGGCATTGGCGCGGCCGCGAATGCCGTCGGTTCCGAAAAGTTTGCGCGTCATGAGCTCTTGCCTGGTTGCCGGGGTTTGTCCTGGTCCGCCCCGTGGGTTTCGGGCAGTTTAACTTCGTAAAGAAGGTAGTCTTTCACGTTTGGAATCTCAACCGGCTGCAGCCAGTCCGGTGTTTGGCCATTAATCAGCTTTTCAAGCAATGCCCTGTGGTCAGGGTCGCCGCCGAGATGCAGTTTGCCATCCGCCCCATTGAGCAAAAAGACATTCGCGCCAAATTTAGGGTGATCAAGCCCCGCATAGAAGGGCGCGATTGTACGGCATGTCAGAACGAGATCCACATGCCATTTACGCAGCACGTTTAGCGCAACCTCGTCATCCCGCGCATTGAAGAAATCGAAGACGTCTCTATTGCCGGGTACATTAAAGTTGGCGGCGATAACGTTGTCCCTCGTGCGAAACAGCAGCTCAGGGCCGTCATCGGCGGCCGCCAAAATCATATAGGGCCGGTCGATATAGCCCCAAGGGCCAGCGATGTAGGACGCGGCCGCCGTGAGCGGACAGGCTGTCGTCAAGGGCCGCGCCGCGGGGAACAAAAGAATATTGGGATAAAAAGCCGTGCCGTTAACAGCGGCCGGCAGCAACAAGACAGGCAAGGGAGCGAGCAGAAGAAAGGCGCCTAGGCCCGCGAAAACCCGGGCCTTGCCGGCGAAACGCTCCTTAATCCTTTGCCATCCGGTGACGGCGAGCCATGTCAGCGGAGCGATCGCAAACATCTCCATAAACCAACCGGCGCGGCTCTGCCATAAGAAGGCGAGGAGCGTCGCAGCCAGCAAAAAGACGCCATGGAAAACCCACAGCATGCGCTGCGCAGCCTGACCACGCAGGACATTATAGATAACCACCGTGAGGCCAAGAACGGGCAAAAGCAAAAAGCGCAGAAAGGCCATGAGCGCCCGCAGATAGGTCAAATGATTATAGAAGTGGACCTTAAGGACACTAGCGAGCGGCACGGCCTCACCGATATTCTCGAGCGAAACCGTTGAATTGAAGCCATCGAAATCGGCGAAGGGTCCTTTAGCGGCTTCCGGCACGAGTCGGAAAAATAAAGCGCAGGCGATCAAGCCGAGCGCCGAGACCAGAAGAAGCCGCAGGGCGCGCCTGGCCATGAGCCGCCCGAAAAACCAGGCGAGCCCGAGGACGCCACCGGCAAGACATGCAAAGATCACATCGGCCAAGGAGAACCATGACAAAGCGAGATCGCTATATTGCTCCCGTGCGATAGCGAGCGGAAAAATTGCCGCCACGATCATAGCTAACGCGACCCCAAAGACTGCCCCGTTACGCAACACATAGCCGCCGTACCAGGCTCCTGCAAACGCCAAGCAACCCAGGCAAAGGATCAGCCAAGGCAGAGCTTCAGTGCCGATCCAAAGCCCGCACGCAAAAGAAAGAGCCAGTGGCACGGCGAAGCGCCAGCCGAAGTTTTCGCTGCTTAAATGGCCAAGGCCCAGAATGCCGAAACCGGCAATCAGAATCTCCCAGTTATGATGATCGACGCGGCCCGGCGTGAAATTGAACAGCGTCAATGGCGCGAATAAAAGAAAGACAGTCGCACTATTCGCGCGCTCACGGCCTACAAGCGGCGCCGCCAAAGCCGGCAGCAGTTTGAGCAGGAGAGCCAGCAAAACGAGCGGAACGAAAAACGACGCCACAAGCGC
>JALYJG010000042.1 GCA_030775365.1 Pseudomonadota bacterium | reverse complement strand
GCGTTCGCGCGCGCGCGAACGCGGCGAAGTGTCCGGCCAATTTGAGGCCGAAGCTTGTAGGCTCGGCATGGATACCATGGCTGCGGCCAATTGTGATGACGTCGAGCGTCGGTTCGATCCGCTTCTTCAGTGCCGCAAGAAGACGATCGATATCTTTCAACAAAAGATCGGCCGCCTGCTTCATCTGCACAGCCAGCGCCGTGTCCAGAACGTCGCTTGACGTCATGCCCTGATGCAGGAAGCGTGCATCCGGGCCGATATGCTCGGCCAGATTGGTCAGAAAGGCCAAAACGTCGTGGCGGGTTTCCTTTTCGATTTCATCGATACGGGCGATCTCCCATTTGCCCTTCTTCCAAATATTGCGGGCAGCGCCGGCCGGGATAATCCCGAGGGCGGCCATAGCATCACAGGCATGTGCCTCGATCTCAAACCATATACGGAGCTTATTTTCAGGTTCCCAAATCTCGGCCATTTCAGGGCGGGAATAGCGCGGAATCATGGTTAAAATCCTTGTAAGGACATCAAGAGCGGCCGTCGATTATCTCTAGCATCATTTCCCTATTCCTTCTACTATCACGGAAATTCCGATGACCCAACCGTTTGTGCTCCAGGAGAAGATGATGCGTCTCAGCCAGTTTGTTTTCTTTGCCGTTTCCGTGCTTGCGTCTGTGCCCGCCATGGCCGGAACCGTTACGGCGTCCGGTGGTCAGGTCAACTGGCAATCGACGCAATGCACCCCGCCTGCTTCCCCCGCTCCCGTTGTTGTGCCGAGCCGCCACCACGCCCCGCCCAACGAGGCCGAAGATGTAAATCGCCGCGTGACTGCTTACAATGACTACACATCCAAGGTTCAAGCTTATATGGATTGCATCAGCAACGAGGCGCAGGCCGATGCCAAGAGCATCAGCGACGCCATCGCGGCTTCCGCCCAGCACACCATCGATGACGCGCGTTCGCATGCGGCGGATATGGCTGGTAATCTGCAGAAGAAGTAAAGACGCAGTTTTCCCCGGGGAGCCCGTTCAATGCCGGATATTCTGCCGGTTGCGCTGGCGCAACTGAATCCGGCCGTCGGCGATATCTTACCTAACATCGAAAAGCTCCGAGTCTCACGGAAACGTGCTGCGACGAGCGGCGCGCAGCTTATCGTGACGCCTGAGCTCTTCCTTTCGGGCTATCCGCCGGAGGACCTGGTTCTAAAATCCAGCTTCCAGCAAAGTATTGCGGACGCTGTCGCCGTATTGGCGATGGAAACGAAGGACGGGGGCCCGGCTATTTTGCTGGGCACGCCGTGGCGGGACGGACAGCACCTTTACAATGCGGCTTTGCTGTTAAGCGAGGGGCGTATCCTCGCCAAGAGTTTTAAACATGATTTGCCAAATTACGGGCCGTTTGACGAGAAACGGGTCTTCACCGCCGGTCCCTTGCCGGAGCCTATCGAATTTCACGGACTCAAACTCGGAGTCATGATCTGCGAGGACATGTGGACCCCGGCCAGCGCCGCGCACCTCAAAAAGCAGCAGGCCCAACTTTTGCTCGTTTTGAACGGCAGCCCTTTTGAGATCGGTAAGCAGGATGAGCGTCAGGAGCTGGCGCGACGGCGCGTCCAGGAAACCGGCCTCCCATTAGCCTATCTGAACCAGATTGGTGGACAAGACGAGCTCGTGTTTGACGGCGAAAGCTTTCTCCTTGATGCGGCCGGCACGTGTTGCCAGCTCGGCCGCTCATGGAGTGAAGATCTCATCATGACGCGCTGGCACGTCGGGGACTCCCGTATCCAGCCCGAGCGCCAGACGGTGCCAGTCCCCCAGCGCCATGAGGCGGCCATCTACGAGGCGTTGATGACCGGACTACGGGATTACGTCGACAAGAACAATTTCCCTGGGGTCGTTCTCGGCCTCTCAGGCGGCGTGGATAGTGCGCTCACGGCAGCCCTTGCCGTTGACGCCCTCGGGGCCGATCGGGTGCGAGGCGTCATGCTTCCCTCGCCTTACACGTCGAACAACAGTATCGGAGATTCTCTTACGATCGCCCGCACGCTGCGTTTCAGACTCGATAACATACCCATCACAGCGCCGATGGAAACTTTTGCCGAGCTTCTCGCGGAGCCTTTTGCGGGTTACCCGCACGACGTGACCGAAGAGAATATTCAGTCGCGGATACGAGGTCTCATCCTTATGGCGCTCTCGAATAAATTCGGTGCCATGGTCCTGTCTACAGGCAATAAATCGGAAAATGCCGTCGGCTATGCCACGTTGTACGGCGATATGTGTGGCGGCTTTGCGGTACTGAAGGACGTGTACAAGACGCAAGTTTACGCGCTGGCGCGGTGGCGCAATGGGGACAAGCCGGCATCGGCGCGCGGTGCCGGTGGAGTTATTATACCTGAGAATGTGTTGACGCGAGCGCCGACGGCCGAGCTCAAGCCGGACCAGATCGATCAGGACAGCTTGCCCGCCTATGAAGTGCTCGACGGTATTCTCCAATGTCTTATAGAAAGAGATATGGGGCTGCAGGACACAATCGCGATGGGATACGATGCCGAGACGGTCGCCCGCGTTGCCACGATGTTAAACAGGGCCGAATATAAACGGCGTCAGGCGCCCCCAGGGGTCAAGATCACGCGCCGTTTATTGGGCAAGGACAGGCGCTATCCAATCACCAATAAGTTTCGCGAAGCCTAGGCCGCCGAGATCTGATCTGGTCCAGGCGCCGGCGGGGTATAGATGCAGTCCATGCCGACCGACTGGATGCGGCTGCCGAGGGGTGGCCCCACACCGAGGTCGAGCACTTTGCGGATCTTCTTCTCCGCGACACCCCGGGCCATCCAGAGAATTGAACTTGCAAGAACACTGCCATGCAGCCGGACGATGAACCGTTCATCCTTGTCAAAATCATAAGGATGGGCATAGGTCCACAGAATTTCACCGGCCCCGGCTTGCCGGGCGAACATTTTGACGAGCCAAAATGAAGTCGAGAACATATAAATGCCCCCGAGATAAGGCAGTGTGAGAGGACCAAGTGTGCCGACCGGCAGGGGCAGCTCTATGAGGCCATTGGGCCAGCGAAAGGGTGTCCGTGGTGCTCCAGGGAATCCGTAGCGGGAAACCCAAGTCGGCATAATGCTTGAAGAATAGGCAAAGCCTATCTCCTTAAGGACGTCCACGGCCCAGAGGGTCTTCTGCGTTAGGGAAAAGGCCGGCGCACGAAAGCCGTTGACGCTCTTCCCGGCCAGCTCCTCAAGTCGTGCCTTGTCTCTTTTTGCTTCGTCACGGAACCGCTCGGGGTCCTCCTTTGTCAGGGGGACGTGGTTGCGGGAATGGTAGCCAATTTCATGGCCCCGCGACGCTATATCCCTGATAAGGGTGGGCGACCGCTCGGCGATCCGGCCCACCGTGAAGAACGTCGCACGGCAGCGGTACTCGTCACACAGATCGAGAATGTGGCGGGTCGACGCTGCATAGCGCCCCTCGGGCTCATAAGCCTCCGTCGGATCCTCGAGGTCGATGGTAAAGGAAATCATTGCCGGATCGCCTGTAATTCCATTTGCAGGGTAATCGTATCCCCAAAGCGACCGGGAGTGTCGGGCTCGTCACTCATACCAAACTCGAGCCGTTTGATTGTGCCGTGCAAGGAAAGTCCGAGCGGCGCGGCGCCGCGGGCACTTTTGCCGCCGCTATTGAGTGTGGCCTCAAGCGTTACCGGTTTGCTGACGCCCCGCAATGTGAGCGTCCCCTTAATGTTGCCCTTGCCGTCGGCGAATGTCGTCCTGTCCATGGCAGTAAAGCGGATTTCTGGATATTGCGCCGTGCCTAAAAGCATTGCGAGGTCGCTTTGAATTTGCGAGGTGCTGCCCACCAGGCTGGTGGTATCGACCGCCAGTCGCAAATGACCGAGCTCTTTAGCCTGTTCGTCATAGGAAAAGCTGGCGGTACCATTGCCGAACATGCCGAATATATTCGCGACATTGCCCTCCATAACCTGCACCTGGGTGCTGAGCTGGCCCGGCGGGACGTAATAATGCGCGGATATGTCCTCCGCTTTTGCGCCCGCAACGGCTAAGAACAGAAAGACGAGACTAAGAAGATGTTTCACGATGCGCTCCGTAACGACAATTTGCAGAACTACTGCCAATAGCCGGGGACGAACGCCCAGCCGTAGGAATGATGCAGCCAATAAGGGTTGGACCAAACGGCGGTCGGACTGGGCTTTGCTAGAACCTGTCCTGCAACCCAATCGAAACGACCTCCGTCATAGGCCCAATAACCCGGACGCCAAAACGCAGTCTTACGATCGAATGTCGGCACGGCTTCAAATTTAGGTGGCGGCGGCGCGGTATCCGAAAGCTGAGGGTAGGACTGTATCGCCACAGCAGTCTCTAACGGAGCTTCGGAAGCTTCGCAGCCCGCCAGCAGGCATATAAGAGTCAAAATATAAAGGCAATATAGGGTTGGCGCTTTGTTCATCCGTTTGCAGCTGTGCGACACGGTGCCACCGTCCGTCGCGCCCTTAAGGAAGACTAATTCGAAAATCTTCGATGACCTGATTGGCCAGCAACTTTTCGGCCATGCTTTTTGCCGCTTCTCGAGCCTTTTCGCCATCGGTCTCGGCAAGTTCAAGTTCAATCACCTTTCCTGCGCGGACTTCACCCACACCGCCAAACCCAAGCGTGGCCAGTGCATGACCGATCGCCTTGCCCTGCGGATCAAGGACGCCGTCCTTGAGCATGACGTCGACACGAACCTTCATGATGTGGCCTCGTCCTTGCCTGCAGCCGTCCCTGCTGATGAAACGTCCTGATTGGGCAGGCCTTCCGGCAGGATGCCAAGGCGCCGCGCGACTTCTTGATAGGCTTCTTCGACACGGCCCAAATCCTGGCGGAATCGATCCTTATCCATTTTTTCGTTCGTGCGAATGTCCCAAAGCCTGCACCCATCGGGGCTAATTTCGTCAGCCAGCACGATGCGCATGCCTTCGTCTTCCCACACCCGCCCGAATTCGAGCTTGAAGTCGACAAGCTTTAGGCCGATGCCAAGAAACAGGCCGGACAAATAATCGTTGATACGCAGCGCGAGCGACATGATTTCTTCAAGTTCATGCGGAAAGGCCCAGCCGAAAGCAGTGATATGCTCGTCTGAAACCATCGGGTCGCCGAGCTCATCTTTTTTGTAATAAAACTCGACGATCGACCGAGGAAGGACAGTGCCTTCGGGAATGCCAAGGCGCTTTGAGAGCGAGCCTGCAACGATATTACGGACAACGACTGTGATCGGGATGATCTCAACTTTCCGAATCAACTGTTCGCGCATGTTGAGGCGCTTGAGGAAATGCGTGGGGACCCCGATTTCACCAAGTTTGGTCATCAGATATTCGGAGATGCGATTATTCAGCACTCCTTTACCGGTAATCGTGCCTTTTTTGGAGTTGTTGAACGCGGTCGCATCATCCTTAAAATATTGGACGAGTGTCCCCGGCTCAGGTCCTTCGAATAAAACCTTGGCCTTACCTTCATATACGCGACGCCGCCGGCTCATGCGAAAATTCATGTTTTTGTTAACCGTTTAAAGGTTGCCCGACCGCCCGGGGCCGGTCCGCCTTCCTTATATAGCAAGTCCTGGCCTAGAGGACAACGGTCGGGGGGGCCGCAGAAACCTCATATTTGGGGCTATTGATAGCTTTTCAGCGCGCGGTCTATACGGGTAAGCGTCGGCACGGAAGGATCGGGCAATATTAGGGTATGGCCCGTGATCATCTCAAAGGCCCGAATATAGAGGACGGCCGCCTGAAGCCTCACATTGTCCGGAATCGGTGGAACAGGCCCCGTATAGGGGTCGCAGCGCGCGACCACCCAGTTGCGGATGAAATCCTTATCAAAGCTCTCCGGTGGGTCGCCATCCTCGAAACGCTCTTTATAGCTTTCGAGAAACCAGTAACGGCTGCTGTCAGGCGTATGAATCTCATCAGCGAGAACGATGCGGCCCTCGGCGTCAAAGCCGAATTCGTACTTGGTGTCGACCAAGATCAGTCCCCGTTCGCGGGCAAGGGCCTTGCCGCGCTCGAATAGGGCGAAGGCGTAGCGGGTAGCGATCCCCCACTGCTCTTCGGTCAACAGCTTGCGCTCGAAAATTTCTCGCGGCGACAGCGGCTCGTCGTGACCGGCATCGAAGGCTTTGGTCGTGGGGGTTATTATGGTTTCCGGCAATTTCTGGTTTTTGATCATGCCGTCGGGAAAGTTTAGACCGTGCATCTCGCGCTTGCCGGCGTGATACATCGTCCAGATCGAAGTGCCGGTCGAGCCCGCCAGATAATCTCTCACAACGATTTCGACCGGAAAGATCGTGAGACGCTGACAGACCACCACGTTGGGGTCGGGGTAGGTCAGCACGTGGTTCGGGCAAATATCTTTCGTGGCCTCAAACCAATAACGCGCGATTTGCGTCAGCACCTGTCCCTTGAGCGGAATAGTTGTGAGGTTGATGTCGAATGCGCTTAGACGGTCGCTCGCAATAATAATGCGCCGTCCGTCCGCGAGATCGTAGTTATCCCGCACTTTGCCGCGATAATGGTTGGGGAAAGCGTGAAGGTTGATCTCGGCGAGAGCGTGCTTCAAGTAGGGTTCCAGAACTTTGGTGTCGACCATGAGGTTGCGCTCTCCTTCGTAAACGGTTTTCTACCAAGGCGGCACTGATAAGACAACGTCTGGACTGGCTCGCCATCGCTAGCCTGGTCAGTGTCTCGGGGGCGCCCCATGGATCTTGAGCCATGTCCGTGCGGAGATAGCGGCCTCCAGAAGCCAGAACAACACCCCCGGATATTGGCCGCGGAAATTCTTGCGGAAATAGCGCACAAAACCCCGCGCCTTATGATTTTCGACAAAAGCCGTCGTGGCGTCACTGGTGCCACCGATATGCGTGACGACGACATGGGGGACAAAATAAATCCCGCCGCCGGCTCGTCGGAAACGAAGGCAGATATCGAGGTCCTCCACATGCAGGAAAAATTCTTCGTCAAAGCCCCCGATTTTCCAAAAATCCTCGCGCGGAAGGAACATAAACGATCCGCTTATCGCCGGCACAGGCGTGACCGTCTCCGGAATCGGCTCCTGATTGAAATTTAGCCGTGCCGACGGAAAGATGCGACCCAAGTGGAGCGCTTCGACGAAAGACGTAAGGGGCGTCAGCAAGGCGCGGCGAGAACCCCGCTGGTCCGTTCCGTCCTCGTTGACAATGCGTGCACCAAGCATATAAGGCCGTTCAAGCCGAATTCCGCAAGCTTGCAAGTTCAAAAGCGCGTCGGGAGGTAATAGGCTGTCCGGGTTTAGAAAAAGAAGATGGCGACCCGTGGAAACGCGCGCGCCCAGATTGCAGCCCGTTCCAAAGCCCACATTGCCGTGACCCGTAATGATGCAGAGCCGGCTGTTCGCACGGGCAAGATCCTTGAGGGCCGCCAGCATCGGCGGTGGGTTGCCGTTATCGACGAGATAGAGCTTATCGAGCGACGCCTGCGCTAAAACGGCGTCGACGGCTTTCAAAAGTACCGCGCCCGTATGGTAACTAACCATAATGACCGAAGTCTCGGGTAAGGTTTCGCTCGTCATTGAGTTATGTGCCTTTAATTGCTAGTCGTTAGCAGTATCGGCCATTATGGTTGATGTTACCAACGCCTAATCAGCTAGCAGCTAAAAATGATCACTGTCAAAGAACTGGCTATTCCCGATGTGAAATTGTTGATGCCTAAATTGCATCATGATGATCGCGGCTATGTCACGGAAATTGCGCATGAGCGGCAGATCCAGGAGCTGAACCTGCCCGTCCGCTTCATGCAGGAAAACCAATCCATGTCCCTTTACAAGAACACGGTTAGAGGCTTGCATGGTCAAAAGCCGCCGCACGCCCAGGCTAAGCTCGTGCGCGTTCTGAGAGGCAAAATTTGGGACGTCGTCGTCGATGTCCGTCTTGGCTCCAAAACCTACGGCCAGCACGTCAGTGCCACGCTGTCGGAAGACGAGATTGTTCAAATGTATGTGCCGATCGGCTTTTTACACGGTTTCGTCACGCTGGATGACAACACGGTGGTGCTTTACAAAATGTCCGATTTTTACGCGCCTGGGAACGAGGTCGGCACGGTATGGAATGATCCGGATCTGAACATAAAATGGCCCATTGACGTATCCAAGGCTATTTTGTCGGGCAAGGACGAAAAATTGCCGCCCTTCAAAGATTTCCCGCGAATCGAGTGGTAGGCATGAAACCCCTTATCATCGTGACCGGCGCGGCCGGCTTTATTGGGTCTGCGGTATGCCGCTATCTGCGTGCGCGCGATCTCGCGCGGGTGGTAGGCCTGGACAAAATGACCTATGCGGCGAGCTTGTCCGCTCTGGATGCCGTTCAGGGCGATCCAGATTTCCGGCTCGTCCAAGCCGACATCTGCGACGGGGAAGCTATTCTGAGGCTTGTGACAGAGACGCAACCAGACGCGGTCATGCACCTCGCCGCGGAAACACATGTCGACCGGTCAATCGATAATCCCGGCGTATTCCTGCAGGCCAACATCGTCGGCACATTTTCGCTTTTGGAGATGATCCGCTTTTATCTGAGCACCGTTGCAGATGAGAAGCGGAAGGCATTTCGCTTCCTTCACGTCTCAACGGACGAGGTCTATGGCTCCCTCGGCGGTACTGGGCAGTTCGTTGAAGACATGCCTTACGCGCCGAATTCACCCTATGCGGCGAGTAAAGCCAGTGCGGATCATCTCGTGCGTGCCTGGCATAAAACCTTTGGATTTCCCGCTGTCATCAGCAATTGCTCGAATAATTACGGACCCTACCAGTTCCCTGAAAAGCTGATTCCCTTGATTATCGCCAAGGCGCTCAAAGGCGAAAATCTGCCGGTCTATGGACAGGGCCTTAATGTAAGGGACTGGCTCTATGTGGACGACCATGCCGAAGCTCTCTACCTCATATTGAACCGCGGCCGGCTTGGGGAAAAGTACAATGTGGGCGGCGACGCAGAGTTGCGCAACATCGACCTCGTGCACAAGCTTTGCGCGCTGCTCGATGAGCGTCTTCCGGATTCGCCGCATCGTGAGCACAAGAAGCTGATTACTTTCGTGCAGGACCGGCCGGGGCACGACGAGAGATATGCAATGAATTTCAGCAAGCTGAAAGCGGAACTCGGTTGGCGCCCGCGCATGTCCATCGAGGACGGTTTGCGTGCGACGGTCGCCTGGTATCTCGATAACCGCGCATGGTCAGAGGCAATCCACCGGCAGACCTATGGCGGTGAGCGGCTCGGCCAAGGCATTGCAGGCAAGTCCTAATATGCAGGTCAAGCGCATCATGCTGTTGGGGGCCGGCGGACAGGTCGGCCGCGCCCTGCAGGCCGAACACTTGCCAAAAGACTGGAGCCTGGCCGCCCTGCCCCGCGCCGAGTGCGACATCAATAATTACAAAGTGGTTCAACAAGCCATTGAGCGTATCGAGCCGGACCTGCTCATCAATGCTGCCGCAATGACGGCGGTGGATAAATGCGAGACGGATCATAAGGCCGCCATGACCTCTAATTTCGAGGCACCGGGGAACCTCGCGGCCCAGTGCGCGAGCCGGGATATTCCGCTGATCCATCTTTCGACGGACTATGTGTTCGACGGCGCCGATGGCACCCGGCCCTATCGCACGGACGATGCGATGAATCCGCTCAGCGTTTATGGGCACAGCAAAATGATGGGCGAAGAAGCTGTGCGCCACAGTCTTGCCTGGCATGTGATCCTGCGCGTCTCTTCGGTCTTCAGCGCCTTTGGGCCCAACATCCTGACCAAGGCCCTGCAAAGCATCGAAGAACGCGATGAGCTCAGGATCGTATCCGACCAGATTTCCTGTCCAACTTACGCCCCCGATGTCGCTAAGGCTCTCATCGTTATGAGTGACCGGATCCTGAGTGGCCGCAGTGACGGATACGGTACTTTTCACCTGGGCGGTACGCCGGAGGCGAGCCGATTCGAGTTTGTGAATGAGGTCATGGCATCCTATGCATCCCACACCTCACGACGCCCCAAAATAGTTGCAGCTCTCAGCGCGGATTTTTCCGGTTTCGCCGCCCGACCGCCCTATTCGGTCTTGGATTGCTCACGCATCAATGAGATTTATGAAATCAAGCCGAAACCGTGGCGCGAGGGGCTCACTGCGGCAATCACGGCACTCACGCAAGAAAGGAGACCATCGGCATGACAACAAAGAAGGCGATCATTCTGGCGGGCGGCAGCGGTACGCGACTTTACCCGGCCACCCGCGCGATCAGCAAACAATTGATGCCTGTCTACGACAAGCCGATGATTTATTATCCGCTCTCGACGATCATGCTCTCAGGTGCACGCGACATTTTGCTGATCAGCACCCCGCGCGACGTTCCGCTGTTCAACGGCCTGCTGGGGGACGGCAGCCAATGGGGCCTTTCAATCCGCTACGCCGAACAGCCCCAGCCGAACGGGTTGGCCGAAGCCTTTATTCTAGGCCGCTCTTTTATCGGCGGCGACGATGTGGCGATGATTTTGGGCGACAACCTTTATTATGGCCAAGGCATGCAGGACATCCTGCCATCGGTCGCGAATAAGAACCGGGGCGCCACGGTGTTTGGCTATCGTGTGTCCGAACCCGAGCGCTACGGTGTGCTGGCGTATGATGCCAACAAGCGGGTTACGGATATCGTTGAAAAGCCCGCTAAGGCTCCGTCGCGATGGGCGGTCACGGGCTTGTACTTCTATGATAACAGGGTCATCGATATCGCTAAAAATCTCCAGCCGTCCCCGCGCGGTGAGCTTGAAATTACGGATCTAAATCGAGCCTATCTTAAGCTTGGCTGCCTCGATGTCGTGCGGCTGGGCCGCGGCTATGCGTGGCTCGATACGGGGACGCACGACTCGCTGGGTACCGCGGCGG
>JALYJG010000041.1 GCA_030775365.1 Pseudomonadota bacterium | reverse complement strand
CAGTTGGGCGGCGTCGCTATGAGCGAAAATGGGAAACGTTACGATGCAGCGCTTTACCCGGTTCCCCCGTGGCAGCCCCAGGAAGGGTTTAAAGTCGATCGCGCTCTGATATACGCGCTCGCGCGGCGCGAGTCCTTTTTTAACCCCGAGGCTGTCAGCGGCCGAGGCGCCTGCGGCCTGATGCAACTGATGCCAAATACCGCCAATTTGGTCGCGCATCAGAAGGTCGATAACGGAGACTGCTCGGGGCGCCTGCTGGATCCATCGTATAATATGGCGTTAGGACAAACTTACGTGCGTCGTCTCGCCAGCGAGCCCATGATTGGAACGAATTTGCTCTTTCTGCTCACCGCCTATAATAGCGGCCCCGGCAAACTGGCGCATTGGAAGGCGGACGGAAAGCTTGGCGACCCTCTCGTTTTCATTGAGAGCCTGCCGGTTCACGAGACACGAAACTACGTGCAACAAGTCATGATGCATTACTGGACCTATCGTGCCCGCTTGGCTGAGCCTGTTACGTCCATGGCTCAGCTCGCTAAAGGCGAATGGCCCCGCTACGCCCTGCGGGACGAGACCTTCGTCGCACGGGCCAAAACGGGCAGGGCTGAGGCTTTCGCCGTCGCCAGTAGCCGCAAATAGTCTGATTTTGAGCCATTTATTGACAATTTTGAGCAGGCGGCTATAAACACGCCAATTCCCGAAAAAGTGGTAGGGCTCGATAGGGCCCATACCCGTCACCGTATGAGCGGCTGAACTATCGGGACCACAAAAATAGGATTTAATTCCATGACAAAACGTGCAGAGTCTAAACATAAAATTGATCGACATCTTGGCGTCAACCTGTGGGGCCGGCCGAAAAGTCCGCTCAACAAGCGCGAATATCGCCCCGGGCAGCACGGCCAACGCCGTAGCAAGCCATCCGACTACGGAATTCAGTTGCTTGCCAAGCAAAAGCTGCGTTTTTACTACGGTAATGTGGGTGAGCGTCAATTCCGCCGCTATTATCAAGAAGCCATGCGCCGTAAGGGTAACAACGGCGAAATTCTTATTCAGCTGCTTGAGCACCGTCTCGATGCCGTGATTTACCGCATGAAGTTTGCGGCGACCGTCTTCGCTGCACGCCAGCTCGTCAACCATGGCCACGTGCTTGTGAACAACAAGCGTGTCAACATTGCTTCGTACCAGGTCAAGGCTGGCGACGTCGTTGAGCTGCGCGAAAAAGCCAAACAAATGGCGGTTGTCCTATCGGCTGCTGAGCTGGCTGAACGCGATGTTCCTGATTACATGTCCGTCGATCATAAGGACATGAAGGGTACGTTTATTCGCACGCCGGCCTTGGGTGACGTTCCTTATCCGGTACAGATGGAACCGAACCTCGTCATCGAGTTCTACTCGCGCTAAAATTTGCCTTGGACTTCGCTGTCTTGCCGGGGTTTCCCAAAAGGGGATTCCTCGGCTAAGACTCTTTCCATGTCTAATCTCATTGCTGACGCGATCAGCGCGCATCAAGCGGGTCGTCTTACGGAAGCCGAGGCCCTGTACCGCCAGATTCTTGATGCCGAACCTGCTTTGGCGGATATCCGCTATAATCTCGGCCTGATCCATGGGCAGCTGGGGCGGCCGTGGGATGCCGTGCGTGAGATTTCTGCCGCCTTGGAAAGCCGGCCCGATTTTGGGCAGGGCTGGTTTATGCTTTGTGAATTTGCGGACATCATCGAACAGCATGAATTAAATAGCTTTGCCGCCACACAGGCGGTGCGCCTTTTGCCCGATAACCCACGCGCCTGGCTGCGTCACGGCCTGGCGTTCAGTCGGCTTGAGCGCCCGGAACAGGCGATCGAGGCCTATAGACGGGCGGTCGACCTTGATCCATGGCTCGTAAAAGCCTGGGTCAACCTTTGTGTCACCTACAAATCAATTGGACGATATAGTGAAGCCGAAACGGCCATAAGGCGAGCTATCGCGGCAGCTGGTGAGCCTATCCCGGACGAAACGGGGGATGAGGTGGATGAAGCTGCCTTCAGCTATTTACATTGGCACCTTGCGCTAATTGAGCTTCTCAGTGGGCGATACAAAGAAGGTTTTAGCCATTTTCGGGCACGGTTTCGGGGTGGCACCGACTGGAAGCGCTTTGAAAGCGACCGTCCGCTGTGGCGCGGCGAGGATCTGCGCGGCAAGACCATTTTAGTCCTCATCGAGCAGGGGTTCGGTGACGCCGTTATGTTATGCCGCTACTTGCACTGGCTTAAAGCCGACGGAGCTCGCGTGATCTTCCAGGCGCAGCCGGCTCTCTTACCCCTGTTTGCGGGCTGGCCTGGGGCGGATGAGGTTTCAGCCTTCGGCGCCCGGCTCGAGGCTAGTTACGACTATCACACGGCGATTTTCGATCTGCCGCATCGTTTTGGAGCCACCTATGAGACCGTTCCTCGAGCCGTGCCCTATTTGTCGGCGCCGCCAGGTGACACGGAATCGGTCCTCCCCGACGCGGGGGGGTTAAAAATCGGCGTCATCTGGGCGGGCCAGCCTGAGAATACACGTGGACGAAACAGAAGCGTGCCGCTCGAGATTTTGGCAGAGATCTTCAAAACTAAGCCATGCCAGTTTTTCAGCCTCACCCGTGACAAACGTGCGGGCGATGCGGAACTGATTAAAAAACTTCCCCTCACTGACCTTGGCCCCTTATTGACTGACTTCGGTGTCACGGCGCAGTTCATGGACCAAATGGATTTAGTAATCAGTTGCGATACAGCAACCGCCCATCTCGCCGGCGCCCTCGGGAAAACGGTCTGGACCTTATTGCCTTTTGTGCCCGATTGGCGCTGGGCGCTGGAGCGAGAGGACAATGTCTGGTATCCAACTATGCGCCTATTCCGGCAAAGCCAAAGGGATGTCTGGCAGGACGTGGTCGCGCGCGTCGCCGCAGCTTTGGGACAGTGGGTGGCTGAAGGTCAGAATGAGTGAATTGATCCATCAGGCGATTCGCGCCCATCAAGCGGGGGAATTCGCGGAAGCCGAAAGTCTATACAGGGCTATTATCGCCAGCGATCCCAAGCATGCTGACGCGCATGCGCTGCTCGGTGTCATTTGCGGTCTTAAAAACAACCATGATGAGGCTATTGCCCTCAACATGCGCGCCTTGGAGATCGACCCGGGCTCAGCGCTGTTATGGTTCCATCTCGGTACTGTCCTCATGAACGCCAAGCAGCTATCCGAAGCCGTAACGGCCTTCCGGCAGGCGATCGCGCTGCAACCAACGATGGCCCAGGCTCATTACAACCTCGGCAACGCTTTACGCGCCGACGGCCAATGGGGGGACGCTATCGAGGCTTACCGCGAGGCCATCCTTCACAACATTCACTACGCCGAGGCCTACAATAATCTCGCTCTGACGCTGGCCCATGAGAAGCGATTGGATGAGGCGCTGCTCGAGGCCCGAAAGGCGGTCGCTATCGCGCCTGATTATGGGGAGGGTTGGCGTACAGTGTGCAATCTCGCGGAGAGCGCCAAGCATTATCCCCTGGCGCTCGAGGCCGGAGAGCAGGCCATCCGCTTGATGCCGGACAGTCATTTTGCGTGGTTTGGCTACGGGGTAGCGCTCAACCGGCTTGATCGCAACGAAGATGCGGTCGCAGCCTACAAGCGTGCCTTAGCGCTGAAGCCGGAACGGGCCGATATCTGGGATAACCTTGGGCAAACCTACCAGGCCATGAACCGGCTCGAGGAGGCTGAGGCTACCTTTCGGAAGACCGTCGAGGTTGCCGGTCAGGTCATCGAGCGCGAAGGCCTCCGCGAGGTCGCCGAAGAAGAGTACGGCAATCGTCATTGGCATTTGGCGTTAATGGAATTGCTGCGTGGGAAGTATGTCGAAGGATTTGCGCGGTATCGCTCCCGCTTCAAGGATGTAGGTGGGCTCCAGCGTCCAGATTTTCCCAAGCCGCTCTGGACAGGTGAGCCGCTCGCCGGCCGAACGCTTTTAGTCAGCGATGAGCAGGGGTTTGGCGACACCCTCATGTTGTGTCGCTATGTTCCGCTTCTGAAAAAACAGGGTGCCCGCATCGTATTTTCTGTCCACCCCGTGCTGAAACCGCTCTTCGCTGCCTGGCCGCACGCCGATGTCATCGTCACGCATGGACAGGTCCTGCCGCATTTCGATTTCCATGCCTCGGTATTTGATCTGCCTTATCGCTTCCGCACGACCCTCGCTACGATACCCTGCCAGGTTCCGTATCTGCCGATGTTGGGACCATCGGCGGCCGTGCGGTTACCTGAGGATGAGGTGCCGAAAGTGGGAGTCGTGTGGGGTGGCAGCCCCATGCACACAAATGATGCCCGGCGGTCGATACCATTGACGGTTTTTGCGAAAATCTTCGAGGATAGGGAGATCCAGTTTTACAGTCTCAATCGCGATTTAAAGTCTGGGGACGCCGAGGCTCTCCCCCGGCTTCCCCTGATCGATCTCGCGCCGCGGCTTGGCGATTTTGCCGATGCTGGTCGCATCTTAGCCCAACTGGATCTCATCATTACTTGCGATACGGCGACGGCTCATTTGGCCGGCGGTATGGGGAAAGAAGTTTGGACGTTGCTGCCCTTCGCGCCCGACTGGCGTTGGCTCACCGAAAGAAGCGACAGTCCGTGGTATCCGACAATGCGCCTCTTCCGACAGCCCCGCCCGGCCTGTTGGCACGACGTCATGGACGCCGTGCAACAAGCTCTGAGCGCAAAGTTCCGCGGTGTTCAACAACCGGGCGGTTATTAGTAGTCGTTGCTGTCCGCGAGATCACGAACGGTATCCTGGTGGGATGCGATCGTTGGTAAGGTGTCAGACGCGAATGACTTCAGCTGCGGGTCGTTGCCAATTTTCGAATAGTCCCGATAGAGCGTATAGGCTTCCGCATGCATCGCTTCCTGTGTGCGGATATACTCATCGTCAAACGCGTAGTCGGGAACGGTTTTCAGGCGGATAAGCATGGCCTGCCCACCCTCGTCGAGGCCGCTTTGAACGGCTGAGGGTTGGACCGTTGTGGAAGCAAGAATTGATTTGAGCTGGCTATCCGCCTTCGCATGGTCATCCATGACGCGCTGGGCGAAACTGCGAATCGCCTTGCTATGCGAGCGGTTGAGGGCAATCTGGGCCGATTGAACCTCGAAATTGTCGTCCGCGACAGCCTTCTGCACGAAGTCCTGAGAAGTGCTGAACGCCTTGCCATGGGCCAACTGGATTGTGACAGCGAGGGTTATCCCGACGAGCAAGCTGCCAACCATGAGCATGCCGAGCGGTGTGAGTGTCCTTGTTTTACTGTGTCTTCTCATGGCGCATCCTCTAAGTTGGGGAGTGGTCTGAAGCCATAAGGTCGGACGGAATCGCGTAAAACCTAAATATGTTCCTCAGGGCGCGCGTGCAAACAACGCGTAAGGCCGCGGGAATCTTTTCTACTCAAGCTTGTTTTGATCGGGGAACGAGCGCTAAAGCGATCAACCCTGGCGGGCTTTGTAGCGCGGGTTCTTTTTGTTGATCACGTACACGCGGCCTTTGCGGCGAACCACGCGGCAGTTAACATCGCGCTTTTTGAGCGACTTGAGAGAATTCGTGACTTTCATGACTGACCTTCTAAATGCGGTTTTGTGATGCTATCGGGAAGCGCCGCCCGAATTTTGCGTGAAACTAGAGACTGTGCGGCCTGTCTGTCAAGGGAATAGGATAAACGCCGAGTCGGATCCCTGTTCAAAAAAGCCGAAACTTCTCTATAAGCCAATATCTTAGCGATATTAACGAAGTTTACCATTTATTAATTTTTTATGGTAAGATTATCCTTAATACAGTGTTACCGGAGCAGGCCGGAATTAGGCGGTGTTAACAACCTGTGATGTGGTTTCGACACAATTCTTGCAAATGAACGGGGCAGGGCCATGCGTGTGCTTCTTGTTGAAGATGATACCTCAGTTGCCAAGAGCATTGAATTGATGCTCCAGGCCGAAGGGTTCATCGTCGATACTACGGATCTCGGCGAAGATGGTCTCGAAATTGGCAAGATATACGATTACGACATCATCATCTTAGATCTTATGTTGCCCGACATCGACGGCTACGAAGTCCTGCGACGCCTGCGGGCCGCGCGCGTATCGACACCGATCTTGATCCTTTCGGGTCTTTCCGAACTCGACAATAAGATCAAAGGCCTCGGATTTGGTGCGGATGACTATTTAACAAAGCCTTTTGATCGTCGCGAACTGGTCGCACGGATCCATGCGATCATCCGCCGCAGCAAAGGTCATTCCGACAGCGTTATTCGTACCGGCAAGCTAATTGTCAATCTCGATACTCGGACGGTTGAAGTCGAAGGCATGCCTCTGCATTTGACGGGCAAGGAATATGCGATCCTTGAGCTTCTGAGCCTGCGCAAAGGCACGACCTTGACGAAGGAAATGTTCCTTAACCACCTCTATGGCGGTATGGACGAGCCCGAACTCAAGATTATTGACGTGTTTGTGTGCAAGCTGCGTAAAAAGCTCGCTTCGGCGTCGGGTGGTGAAAATTGCATCGAGACCGTATGGGGACGCGGGTATGTTCTGCGCGACCCTGTCGGGACCGACAACGCTCGCGTGGCGCCAGCGGCAGCCTCATCGGCGTCCGCTGTAAAGACGGCCTGACTAGCTCCGGTCGAGCGCCTCAATTCGTAGTCACATGGCTTATAGCCGGAGCTCTGTCCTTGTAAAGCCGTGGACGGAGGCGGTCCCCTCTGCCTAGCAACGGGGCGCACTCTTTTTCTTTCTTGGGTTAAAGCAGGCTTTTGCCTATACCTAAGCCATGATCAAACTGCAGCTCCATAACACATTGTCGCGGCAAAAGGAGGTCTTTGAGCCCCTGGATGAAGCACATATCCGCATGTATGTCTGCGGACCGACCGTCTATGATTTTGCTCATCTTGGCAATGCCCGGCCAGTCGTCGTATTCGACACGCTGTATCGCCTTTTGAAACGGCACTACCCGCGCGTCACCTATGTGCGCAATATTACCGATGTCGATGACAAAATCATAGCCAAGTCCCGGGAAACCGGGGAGGCAATCGAGAGCATCACGGGGCGGACGACCGAGGCTTACCATGCTGATATGGGGGCTCTTAACGCGCTAGCGCCGGATATAGAGCCTCGCGCAACCCAGCATATCCCGCAGATGCTCGCACTGATCCAGGCGCTGGTCGACAACGGGCATGCCTATGCCGCGGACGGCCATGTGTTGTTTAATGTGCCGTCCATGGACGAGTATGGACAGCTCTCGCGCCGTTCGCGGGACGAGCTCATAGCCGGCGCGCGTGTCGAAGTGGCACCTTATAAGAAGGATCCTGCCGACTTCGTGCTTTGGAAGCCAAGCGGTGCGGACCAGCCGGGATGGGACAGCCCATGGGGCCGGGGCCGCCCAGGCTGGCATATCGAATGCTCGGCCATGGCAAAGGAACATTTGGGCGTCACTTTCGATATTCACGGTGGCGGCCTCGACCTGATCTTCCCCCATCATGAAAACGAGATTGCTCAGAGCCGCTGCGCCCATGCGGGGCAACCCTTAGCTCGCTACTGGATGCATAACGGCTTTCTCAACATCAACAGCAACAAGATGTCGAAGTCTCTCGGCAATTTTTTCACGGTGCGCGAGCTTCTCGGCAAGGTCCCGGGTGAGGCAATTCGGTTGGCTCTGCTCTCGGCGCATTACCGTCAGCCGTTGGACTTCTCGATGGAAAGTGTCCAACTCGCAAAAGCTACGTTAGACCGTTGGTATGGCGCGTTGAGAGGCGTCGAGGTCGATCTTCAATCCCTGCCAGCCAAGCCATCTCCGGCGCTCGAAGAAGCCTTGATGGACGATCTGAACACACCTGAGGCCATTATGCACATCCATGATCTGGCCGGCACCTTGAACAAAGGTGACCATCCGGCTTCGGTAAAGGCCGAGTTGCTTGCGGCAGGAAGCGCGTTGGGCCTTTTGCAGCAGCAGCCGGCCGCGTGGTTCAAATGGCAGCCCGTGGGGCAAGCAGGCCCGGATCACGCTCACATTGATGCCCAAATTGCGGCGCGGCTGGCCGCCAGGAGCGCAAAACAATTTGCGGAGGCCGACCGTATCCGTGATGCGCTCGCGCGGCAGGGTATCGTACTCGAGGACGGGGCGGGGGGGACAACCTGGCGACGGACGTAAAAAATCCCGGGCATGCTGGGCGCATACCCGGGATTTTGGTCTCGTGTGCCGGAGGAGTTACTCTGCGGAGGCTTTCTTAGCCCGTGGCTTCTTTGCTTTGGGCGCGGCGTCAGCATCATCCATATCCTCGGTCTTGGCGGATTTGGCTTTCTTGGCTGTCTTTTTCGCCTCGGGCGCGGCTTCGGCCTCGCCTTCGACGGAGGCGGCCGGTGCGACCTCGGCACCTTCTTCCTTAAATATGTCACTTGCCTTCAAGACGGCGGCGCCCTTTTGCGCTTGAACAACCGCCTCTTCGGGGGAACGAGCGACGTTTACCGTGATCTTGACGGTCACTTCCGGGTGAAGTTTGATTTTGATGGGGAACAGGCCGAGCGTCTTGATCGGCGTATCGATTTGCACCTGGTTGCGGTCAAGACTATGGCTGCCTTCTTTGGCCGCCTCGGCGATGTCGCGTGCGGTGACCGAACCGTAGAGTTGTCCGGTTTCGCTGGCCTGACGGATAATCGTTACCGTCACCTTATCCATATCGGCGGCTGACGTCTGAGCCTTGCTCCGCTCAGCGGCGTTGCGAGCCTCGAGTTGCGCACGTTGCTTCTCAAATACTTCCATATTTGTCTTGGTCGCGCGCAAGGCCTTGTTCTGCGGCAACAGGAAGTTACGCGCAAAGCCAGGGCGAACTTTAACCACCTGACCCATTTGGCCTAACCGGTCGATACGTTCGAGTAGTATGACTTCGATCATGATATTCTCCTTTTTATTTACGTTGATTTAGGTTGATTGGCGAAGCGCTGACGGAAGTGGACCCAGTGATCGATGAGCCCAAGCAAGGCCGTCATAACAAGAATGCTGCGGAACAGCGTCATGGCCAGATAGAAAACCACAAGGATCAATGTCGTCGCTTTTTTGGTCTCGGCCCAGGAATGCACAATGGCCAGGCCGAGGATAAGAAAGGGGAAGCCGAGCACGAGGCTCATATTGAGGCCGATATAGTTATACGGAGGCGGAGCGACAACGCCGACAAGGCCGGTGACGGCGACGGCATAGATGAGCCAATCCGGCAATTGCAACTCGTGCATCGTAAAACCGGACCGCAAGTGCCAGTTTTGTCGTTGCAGAACGGTTTGACCCACGATAACGCTTAGCAGCATCGTGACCATCCACGCCGCGCCTGTTATGGCGGGCAAAAAGCGGATAATAAAGTCCATAGTTGCGGCAAAGTCGCCAGCCGCTTCGGCGGGTATGCGCGCTTTCAAAGCTGTCGCGGCGTCGTTCACAAACTCGCGGGTAAGACCGAGCAGTCCGCCGTCGTGGCCGACGGCCATAAAGTTCAAGATCAGAAAAAGAGCGCATGGGTAAAGCGAGGTCGCCGTCAGCAGATTTCCTTCGGGATACCAGTAGCTCTTTCCGTCCGCGCCCATCCGATGGCGAAGAGCCAAAACAATAAGCAGAGCCGCCGGGAAGCCGAAAAGGAGGCTGTAGATAACAGCGTAATTGGACGGCGCCGTGAGAAGAAGACCCGCGAGACCGCTGAGCGTTGCCAGGCAGCCGGCCAGAGGGCCAGCGCTAAACCCCGCAAGGAACAGCGGAATCGCGGTCAGATAGGCAAGAAAAAAGATAACGCTCTCGGCATGGTTCAACGCCACAGTCAAAATGGTCGCACTCAAGCAGCCGGCAAGAACAGCGCCGGCGAAAGTCAGGGCTCCGCGCGATGCAAAGGGCGTCGTCATCTTGTGTCCGGTTTAACCGCTCGCCTTTTTGTCAACATAAGGCAGGAATGCCAGAAAGCGCGCACGCTTGACGGCCTGCGCCAACTCACGTTGTTTCTTTGCCGAAACGGCTGTTATCCGGCTTGGCATCATTTTGCCACGTTCCGACACGAAGCGACGCAACAGATTGACGTCTTTGTAGTCGATCTTAGGCGCGGCCTTGCCGCTAAACGGGCAGCTCTTGTTGCGGCCACGGAAACTGCCGAAACTGCGGCGAGGGCCACCTGAGGCGCCGCCTGGACCTGATGACGAACGCTCGGAGCGCTCGGGACGTTCTGACATGCTCATGCTACTGCTCCTTCGGTTGAATCACGGCGGGGACGGTCTCCACGATCGGGACGGTCTCCACGATCGGGGCGCGGGCCACGATCACCGAAGCGATCATCGCCAAATGAACGTTCCGTTCTCTCTTCCTTGCGCAGCATGGCCGAAGGCCCGGCTTCAAGTTCTTCAACGCGCACGGTCATGAAACGCAGCACGTCTTCATGCAGGCGCATGTTGCGTTCAAGTTCTGTGACGGCCGTATGAGGGGCGTCCAGATTGAAGAGCACGTAGTGGCCCTTGCGGTTTTTGTTGATGCGGTAAGCGAGGGTGCGAAGACCCCATTGCTCGGTCTTTTCGACTTTGCCGCCATTCGCCTTGACGATATCCGCGAATGTGGCGGTCAAAGTTTCGACTTGGGCGGCAGGAATATCCTGTCTGATAATAAAGACGCACTCGTAGAACGACATACTAAACTCCCTTAGGGTTCAGGTGACCGGAAGCTGGGCCGGGCTTATCCCCGCACATCAGCCGCTCGGTCGAGCCAGTTTTCAAGAAACGGGCAAGGAGCATTAAAGCGCCGGCACTATAACGCCGAGGGGCTGGAACGCAAGGGTAAACCGCTGTTAAATCCCGTTTTTGTCGAGAAAAACCAGTTAAATTACGTGGTTATCCATCGAAACCCAGGCGGGTCAGGAGAGATTTGAAGCCCGAGCGCGGCGCGCCCGGCTCCGCAAGTA
>JALYJG010000040.1 GCA_030775365.1 Pseudomonadota bacterium | reverse complement strand
ACCCTGGACGCCGCGATGGCGGCTTTGTCGAAGAAATCTGGAGGCACTATGCCCGCGACTGTACAAACAGCGCAAACGCCGCCAAGCGAAAAGGCCGGTAAAGCTGAGCCAGTCGGCGCAGCCGCGCCTGCAACGCGGGCCTCGTCATCCGAGCGTGTGATCGCAAGCCCGTTGGCCAAGCGTCTGGCTGAACAATCCGGTGTCGACTTGAGTGCATTGCGTGGGTCGGGGCCCGGCGGGCGGATTATCAAGGTCGATGTCGAGAACGCTAAAGCCTCGGGCCGCGCTGCGCAGCGAACGGGTTCGTCCTCGGCCTCTCCGCCGCAAGGGGTCGATGCGCGCGACTATGCCGACAAACTCGGCATGGCTTACGCAGCCCAGCCCAACAATAGCGTGCGCAAGATTATTGCACGACGGCTCACGGAGTCGAAGCAGCTCGTCCCCCACTTCTACCTCACGATCGATTGCGAAATCGATGAATTGCTTTCGATGCGCAAGAGTTTGAATGAGGCCTCCGGCGCTAAGGTTTCCGTCAATGATTGCGTGATTCGCGCGGTCGCCCTGGCTATGAAAAAAGTACCAGCGGCAAATGCATCATGGACCGAGGAGGCGATCCTGCTTTACAGCGATATCGACGTCTCGGTTGCCGTTGCGACACCAAATGGTCTCGTAACTCCGATCATTAAGCGAGCGGACACGAAGTCACTCGTACAAATTTCTTCCGAGATGAAAGATCTTGGGTTGCGGGCGCGCGAGGGCAAACTGAAGCCGCAAGAGTTTCAGGGCGGAGGCTTTTCCGTCTCGAATCTCGGGATGTTCGGTGTCCGCCATTTTTCAGCCATCATCAATCCGCCGCAGTCCTGCATTCTAGCCGTCGGTGCCGGCGAGCAGCGGGCCGTCGTCAAGAACGGACAGCTGGCGGTTGCCACGGTCATGACGTGCACGCTTTCGGTCGATCACCGCTCGGTCGACGGAGCGGTGGGCGCAGAGTTTCTAGCGGCGTTCAAGCCATTGATTGAAAAGCCATACAGTCTGGTTGTGTGATGGCTGTTTTCGGCGCAAGGCGCGATGATCGGCAAAAAGCTATCGAAAAGCGTTGCCGCGGTGTTGAAGCTGCTGGGGCAACCAGCTTTATGCCCGCGCGCTTGTTATCAGGGATGACGTTTTTATCTGCGGTGATCCCGCTTACGGCTCTCGCCCATGGGCGCCTGGAATTATGCCCTCGCCGCCGTCTTGGGCCACATCCTTTCAACCTTGTCGTTGCCTCAGAGAAAGGCCATTTGGCTAAGGCGACGACTGAACAGCAAGAGGCTCAAGTCTAATGTCCCAAATCGATCTCATTATCGTCGGCGGCGGCCCGGGCGGCTATGTGGCGGCCATTCGCGCGGCTCAGCTTGGTCAGAAGGTTACACTGGTCGAGCGCGACCAGCTGGGCGGCATCTGCCTTAACTGGGGCTGCATACCCACCAAGGCCTTGCTGCGCTCGTCCGAGATAGCTCATTTACTGAACCACGCCGCGGATTTCGGCTTTACGGTCAAAGACTTCTCGTTTGATCTTAAAAAAATCGTTGAGCGTTCACGCAAGGTCTCCCGCCAGCTGACCTCGGGCGTAAAATTCCTTATGAAGAAGAACAAAATTGAAGTGGTGACCGGCACCGCAAAACTCGCCGGGAAAGGTAAAGTGGAGGTCTTCGCCGAGGGCAAAAAGATCGCCGATTTGTCAGCTAAAAACGTCATTCTTGCCACGGGCGCGCGAGCGCGGTCGTTGCCCGGCCTCGAGCCAGACGGCAAGTTGATCTGGACCTACAGGGAAGCGATGGTCCCCGATGTAATGCCAAAATCGTTGCTTGTGATAGGGTCCGGCGCCATCGGTATCGAGTTCGCGAGCTTCTATCGCACCCTTGGCGCCGAGGTGACGGTGGTGGAGGTCATGGACCGCATCCTCCCCGTCGAGGATGCGGACATTTCCGCTTTCGCGCGCAAATCGTTCGAGCAACAGGGCATGAAAATACTGACCGCCGCCACCGTCAAAAAACTTGATAAAGGCAAGGATCAAGTGACGGCCACGATCGAGCAGGGCGGCGCATCGACCGCAATCACCTTTGACCGGGCCATCCTCGCTATTGGTATCACCGGTAACACCGAAAATCTTGGGCTTGAGGGTACCAAGGTCAAGGTCGGGAAGGGGCATATCGTCGTCAATCAATGGTGCGAGACCGGCGAGCCAGGCGTCTACGCTATCGGCGACGTCGCCGGCCCGCCCTGGTTGGCCCATAAAGCGAGTCACGAGGGCGTGATGTGCGTCGAAAAAATCGCCGGCGTAAAAGGCGTCCACCCCATGAAGATGGATAACATACCCGGCTGCACCTACGCCTCGCCGCAGGTAGCGAGCGTCGGTATGACCGAAGCCAATGCCAAGGCCGCCGGGCGCGAGGTTAAAGTGGGTCGGTTTCCTTTCATTGCCAACGGCAAGGCGATCGCGCTCGGCGATGTCCAGGGTTTCGTCAAAACGGTCTTCGACGCAAAGACAGGCGAGCTCTTGGGGGCGCATATGGTCGGCCCCGAAGTTACCGAACTTATCCAAGGCTATGTGATTGCTCGCACATTGGAAACGACCGAAGCGCAGCTCATGGAAACGGTTTTCCCGCATCCAACCATTTCCGAGACGATGCATGAAGCGGTCTTGGACGCCTATGGCCGCGCCATTCACACGTAACGCGATCTCGCATATACTAAAGGCCGCATGGACGACGTAACACCTATAAAGCCCCGGCATCCCGAGAAGGCCCACCGACCGGACAATCCGTCACCGCGCAAGCCCGACTGGATTCGCGTCAAGGCACCCGTGAGCAAAGAGTATCACGAGACGCGCGACTTGATGCGTGAGCTTGATCTGCGCACAGTGTGTGAAGAGGCATCCTGCCCCAATATAGGTGAATGCTGGAAGGAAAAGCACGCCACATTCATGATCTTGGGTTCCGTGTGCACGCGCGCCTGCTCTTTCTGCAATGTGGCTACCGGCCGCCCGGACCTCCTCGATCCGCACGAGCCTGATCGGCTGGCCGAAGCCGTCGGCAAGCTTGGCCTGAACCACGTTGTCATTACATCCGTGGATCGGGACGATCTGGATGATGGCGGGGCGCATCATTTTGCCCGGGTTATCACGCGTCTACGCGAGACCTCGCCCGCGGCCACGGTCGAAATTTTGACGCCCGACTTTATGAAAAAGGATGGCGCGATCGAAGTCGTCGTCCGAGCAAAGCCGGATGTTTTCAACCATAATATGGAAACCGTTCCGCGGCTTTATCCGACCATTCGGCCGGGCGCGCGTTACTTCACGTCGCTACATTTGCTCAAACGTGTGAAGGAACTTGATCCATCCATGTTTACGAAATCGGGTCTTATGGTTGGATTAGGCGAAACCAAAGAGGAGGTCGCGCAGGTCATGGATGATCTGCGCGCAGCCGATGTCGATTTCTTGACGATCGGACAATATCTGCAGCCCACACTTAAGCATGCGGCCGTTGATCGTTTCGTCACGCCAGAGGAATTTGAAAGCTACGCAGTCCTAGCGCGCGCCAAGGGGTTTCATTTAGTTTCGAGTTCACCTCTGACGCGTTCGTCTCACCACGCCGGCGATGATTTTAGGCGCCTGAAGGCGGCGCGCGAGGCGGCCCTGAAACGCTAAGCGGTTTTCCCGGCCAACCGGGCCCTCGTTCGTTCCGGCCCGATCAGCGGTAGCAGCACCTTTAATTCGGGACCATGCTCGAGCCCGGTTAGTGCCAGACGAAGCGGCATGAACAGCTCCTTGCCCTTGCGACCCGTCCGTGCCTTGATGGCGTTCGTCCACTGCGTCCAGGTGTTTTCAGTCCAAGGGCTGGAGGGCAGCTCTTCCGCCGCTCCGGCGACGAAGGCCGCATCCGTGATCTTTGGCGCGACGGGGCCCTTGGCCACCTGCCACCATTGCGCCAGATCGCTTAGTTTCTCAATATTCGCTCGCGCCATGTCCCAAAAGCGAGCATCCACGCCGCCCATGCCCAAAGCCTTGAGTCGCGGATGAACAGCTTCGAAAGAGGTCATATGCAGGATCTTGCCGTTGAGGATCCGCAAGTCGTCCGGATCGAATTTTGGCGTGGCGTGGGAGATCTTGCCGAGATCAAATTCACTGACGAGTTCGTCCAAGGTTAGGCGCGGAGCAATCGGATCCGATGTGCCCAGTTTAGCCAGCAGCGCGTTAACCGCCATCGGTTCAATCAGCATCTCGTCCCGTAGGCTGGAAATGCTGAGTGTGCCCAGGCGTTTGCTCATTTCAATGCCGGTCGCGCTGACAATAAGCGGAAAGTGAGCGAATACAGGCGGAGGGGCGTCCGTCATCGCGCGCCAGATTTGAATTTGGACGGCTGTGTTGGTCACATGGTCTTCACCACGAATGATATGCGTAACGTTGAAGTCCACGTCGTCGACGACGGAGCAAAACGTGTAGAGCGGAACACCGTCTTCGCGCACGAGAACCGGATCCGAAAGAGCCGAGGAGGGGAACCGCTTCGGGCCTTGGATCACATCATCCCATGTGACGTCGTCGGGGTTGAGCTTGAAGCGCCAATGCGGTTTCCGCCCCGCCGCGATGAGAGCATAACGCGCCGCGTCATCCAGTTTCAGGGCCGCGCGGTCGTAGACAGGCGGCAGACCCCGGCCGAGCTGAGTCTTGCGTTTGAGGTCAAGCTCGGCCTGGGTCTCAAAGCATGGGTAGATACGCCCCGCCAATTTCAGCTTTTCAAGAATCTCATCATAGCGGGTCAGACGGTCTGATTGCCGCGCGAAATTGTCCCAGGTGAGACCAAGCCAGGCGAGGTCCCGCTCAATGGCGGCTGCGAAGGCCGCGGTCGATCGTTCTCGATCGGTATCGTCAAGCCGCAACATAAATCGCCCACCGTGTTTGCGGGCAAACAAATAGTTAAAGAGCGCGGCCCGGATATTGCCGATATGCAAAAGGCCGGTAGGTGAAGGTGCTATGCGAACGGTTACGGTCATGTGGTTGTTTTAGCAGGATCTTTGTGCCAGCGAAATACGATATTCACAGGCTGCAAAACTTTACTTTTAAACGCTGCGGCCGTATCAAAGAGCCGATCGATAGGACGGAAAACATTGTATTGAATAGCGCCTTAACAACATCTGAAATAGTGAGAAGTGACTGCGCGATATTGTGCCCTTACCCACGGCGCGGTGGACAAGTGCCCTTGAATGAGGACGCGTGGAGTTTGCAAGTTTCCCCAGTCTCCTTTGAGCCGGGGCGCCTGCATGCGATTGACAGGATGGCAATATGGGCACGATAGGTGTTGCCAGCCCGGAGCGGCGTTTCCGCCTAGCCGGCCGCCTCATGGCAGCAAGGGCCAAGCCCGTGTTGCGCTCCCTCTATCAATCTGTAGCTGATTCCTTGACCTGGCGCGTTACAGGAAGCACCGATACATTCATCGGCGGCGCCCTAATTACGCGGCAACCGGCCCACGCCTTGCAAGTTGCCGCTGGCGAATTTCTGACAAAGATACCGCTCAACCTCTGTTTCCGCTTGGCGGGTTCCGCAATCAAAGTGGGTGTCATCGACCCATCGACCAACGAAAAGACGAGGGCCCGCAGGGTGGTGGACGCAGTCGTCTACCGGCTCCTGGGCTCGGCGGATGTTTATATGTTAGCCCGGTTATCCGGCATGGGGAGTACCGCCAAGTGGGTGGCGCTCTACGATTTGACGACCAAAATACCTCTCTATTATGGCCATGATACATTCAAGCCGCACCTTCGCAGATGGACGAGGGATGTGGCCTTACCGCGTCTGGAGCAATGGCGGGCGGAGCGACGACCGGGTAGCGATCCCCTGAAGCGACAGCGCCCTCTCGGGCTCGACTAATGGCATTTACCGGCCGGATTTGGCCGCTGTCAGTTCACGCTTTGCTGTGGACGCCTCGGTTCCGTGAAGCAGCAGGCGGGCGAGAGCTATGGGATTAAGTGGCTGCAGAGGTTCTGCCGCCTTGCTAGTCGCCCCGTAATTCGCCAATGGCAGCCCCGCCCCGTAGGCGATACCAAGGGCGCTGCCTAGGCGCCGGGTCATGTCGAGGCGTGTTAGCAGCAGGCGGGTTGCGCCGATCGACTGAAACGCTTTCGCCATGTCGGCGGCTTCCGCGGCATCCAGCCCGGCCGGAAGCACAAGACCCGCTTCCCCCCCCGCAGCTGTCACAAGCGCCTGCAGTTGCAAGCGCTCGACGTCGTCAAAGGGATTGCCGCCGGGGGTATCGATAAAAATGTAGCTGCCGTTCTGCATGGCGACCAGTTCGCGCAAGGCATGCGAGTCCTCGATCTCAACCAGGTTCAAATTTAAAAGCCGCGTGAAGGCGGCAAGCTGTTCAATACCTCCGGCGCGCTCAAAATCGGTACTGACGACCGTAACCGCCTTGCGCAGGACAGCGATCTTGGTCGCAAATTTGGCGATCGAAAGCGTCTTGCCCGCCCCAGGTGGCCCGATCAGGATCAACGGTTTGCCGGGTCGGTCATCGACGATAGGGTTAAATTTGAAATGCGTATCAAACGCGGCGCCGAGGGCGAGGACAGGGTCATCATTCGCGAATTGGGTGGCGGACGCCATGAGTTTTTCCGCTAGAACCCTGGGCACCTGGTGGCGAGTCAGCGCCTCCGCAATAGTTTCGATGGACTCGGTGCCTTCGGCCTCCACCGCCATACTGGTATGCGACGTTCCAATCGTGGCGGCTGCTGCCGGGTGCGCCGGTGGCGGCTCGTCGATGGCGGCCGTCACGCGCACACCCCCGAGGTCGTCGTCGCGGGTCGCGACAATAATGGCGTTTTCGCCAAGCGCATCCCGGACCAGGCGCATGGCTTCGGTCAGGCTCGTACCATGAAAGGACTTCAAGCGCATGAAGGGGGCCGTAAATTTTGCGAACAACTTCCAATAAAGCTTGACAAAACTACTCGTAATTTCGATAGCAGGGAAGGCTTTTTGAGCCATGCCTTCAACCGAGCGGGAGCGAGCAAGACCATGAACGTCAATGACCTCAAAGGACAGACCATCGCTTTCGCCGCTTCCGGGGGGCTCGACAGTTGCACAATCACGCATTGGCTGACGCAACAGGGTGTCAAGGTCGTGGCTTTTACGGCCGATCTGGCTCAGCCGGACGAGACCGATTTCAGCGCGATAGAAAAACGTATGCGCGCGTGTGGTGCAGTCGATTTTGTCGGCGTGCCGCTGCATAACGAAATGGCGGCGGCCGGCATTGACGGCATTCAGGCCCAAGCGTGCTACGAGGGCAAATACTGGCTGACGACGCCGCTCGGTCGTCAGGTGACGACGGCGGGCATCCTTCCCCAAATGAAGAAACGCGGCCTCAAGGTTCTCGGCCACGGGGCCACGGGCCGCGGCAATGACCAGGTTCGTTTTCAGTTGATAACTAACATGCTCGAGCCCAGTTTCGGGGTCTACGCGCCCTGGCGTGACGAGGCGTTTCTGAACCGCTTTGGCGGGCGCATCCAGATGATCGAATACTGCGAACAACATGGCATCCAGGTCAAGGCATCGCGCGAGAAACCCTATTCGACCGATGCGAATCTGTTGGGGCTGACGCATGAAGGAGGGAAACTCGAATCCCTGCAGACGCCGGCACAATTCGTGACGCCTGAAATGGGCGTCTGGCCCAAGGATGCACCGGAAAGCGCCGAGGCATTCAGCGTGCGCTTCGAAAAAGGACAGCCGGTCCAAGTCAACGGCAAGGCGGTCAACGCCTTCCAGGCGATGACATTGGCGAATGAGGTCGGCGGGCGCCAGGGCATTGGCATCGGACTTCATCTGGTCGAAAACCGTTTTGTGGGCGTGAAGTCCCGCGGGGTCTACGAAGCGCCTGGTATGGAGTTGCTTGGCACCTGTTACGCGTTCTTGCTGCAGCTCATCCTCGACCGCCGCGCACGTGAATTCTTTGCGCAAGTGTCGGACCTGACGACGAAGCAGCTTTATCAAGGTTACTGGAACGATGTTGCCTCTCGCATGGCCCGAAAGGCGATTGCGGAAACGGCGGCGCTCGTCACCGGTACGGTCAATGTCTCGCTATACAAAGGCGGCGTGAATTATGTCTCGACAGCCGATGTGCCGCATTCCCTCTTTACGAATGACGGTTCAATGGAGGCGGAAGGCAGCTTTGATCACAAGGATTCCGAGGGCTTTTTGCGCGTGTTAGGCGTTCATGCCCGGGCCCTTGCCATGACTGGCCAGATCAAAGCCGATTAGGAGGTTCTCTGTTAAAGGCCTCGTCGGATCGGGGCTATAGGCGCAAGAGGCCTGCGACCAGAGATTGCTCGGCCGCGGATATGGTTAACGCCATCAACTCATCGCCTCAACCGCCATGCCGCTTGATCGGGACTGCAAACCTCCCTCTTGTTATGCACAGCTCAAGCGAGCATGCTGGGGGCACAGTTTATTTATATTGTCGGCCGGGCATTTGGAAATGAATCAGCAGGAATTCACCGAGACCTTCGTCGTTCCGCATGAGCACAAGCTTATGCGGGCGGCCGTCAGTATTTGCCACAATCAGGAAGACGCCAAGGATGCGGTCCAGCAGACATTTACAAATGCCTGGCGAGCTTCGACCCGTGCGGCCGGGGATGCGCAATTTCGCGGTGATTCCAAGGTTTATACCTGGCTCTTTAGAATCCTGCGTAATGCCATCCTAACGCCCAAACGAGCCAAGGTCGGACAGATGCTTGAGGAGGTCGCCGATTTTGACGAGAAAGCTGCGCAAGCGCCCTGCGAGGCCCATCAACTGAACGAGCTTTTAACGGACGAACGGCGTGGTGCGATGCAAAAAGCCATCCAAAGGCTGCCAAGCGCCCAGCGGGAGGTGGTTCTCTTGCGTTACTTCGAGGATCTGCCCGTTGCGGCTATTGCCGAAACATTGGATCTGCCTCTGCCCACGGTGAAAACCCGTCTGTTCCGCGCCCGTGCGGCCCTTTGTGATTCCAGCGTGCTCGAAAGTGTTTTGCCGGACGGCGCGAAATCGAGGTTACCGCGGGCCCAGACCAGGAAACCGAAACCCCTCGAGATCTAGGGCTCCAAAAGCTCTCTTGTTAAACTGTCGGAGGCGTATGGCAAGCAAGACCATGCGGGCACACGGCAGGCATATCCAAAAAAACTAGGGAAGAATTAGCAGCCGCTCTTGGAGCCACACGAGGTTTGCTTCTTTGTCGGGAAAGCAACTTCGCTGGATGATGTGCGAACAAAGCCGCTCGCGTGATGGGCCGAAGCATTTTTGGACAGCAAAGACTGGAATTCCTGCTGGACCCGACCCTCGCCTTGTTTAAACTCGGCCAGCAATTTACCTTCTAAAATGCGGCCGGTCGGCAAGTTGACGCTCATCGGGTTGACTTGCTGATTGTTCACGAGAGTCTCGAAATGCAAATGCGGGCCCGTGGCGCGTCCCGACATGCCCACATAGCCGATGACCTGACCCTGGCTGACGCGCGCGCCGCGATAAAGGTTGGTTGAGAAACGGCTCATATGAGCGTAGGCGGTTTCAAGCTGATTATTATGGCGAATGCGCACATAACGTCCGTAGCCGCCTTTGAAACCAATTTCCTCGATAACGCCGCTGCCGGCGGCGAAAATAGGCGTGCCCGTCGTGGCGCCAAAATCAACGCCTTTGTGCATCTTGCTATAGCCCAAGATCGGATGCATGCGCATGCCAAAGCCGGACGTTATATGCGCGGCCGCAACCGGCGTGCGGAGCAGGGTGCGGCGAACGCTCTTGCCCGAGCCATCGAAGTAATCGACCGTATTATCGCTGAACGTGACACGGTAGACGGGCTTGGCTTTTCCTCCGACTTCCATGGTGGCATAAATGATTGAGCCTTCACCGACGGGCTTGCCATTTTTGGTGGTCGGCTGGTCGTACAAGACTTCAAACCTGTCGCCGGGATGGATGTCGCGCTGGAAATCGATCTCGTGCGAATAGACGCGAATTAAGGATGCGATGATAGCATGAGGGATGCCGGCCTTCTCGGCGGCGTCGCGCAGGGATGTGTTGATCTCGGCACGGGCGGCCAGACGCTGGCGAACGACCTGGATCTGCGCGATCGTGGCTGTAAAGCCCCCTGAGGAATTGCGGGCAATCGTCACTTCCTTGGTGGCTTCGGGCTCGAAAACGGCGCTGTTAAAGATTTCCTGCTGCGTGCTGCGGCTAAAATACAAAGTGACATCCTGCCCGGCGCGCAGATGGTGCATGTCATAGACCTTCGCCAAGGCATTCATGGCCGCTAAGGATTCCGCCTGGGAAGCCCCGGCCTCGCTGAGCAGATCGGCAAAGGTCTGACCTTCGTCGAGTTCGGTCTCGCGGCTTACATTTTCAGAGCGGTTGGCTTCGACTGCCGCAGCGAAGCTCGCGCCGGCATTAACGATCGCCTGAGCTGGCTTCGAATCGCTAACGTTCTGAACGGTTTGTTGGATTACGGCAGGCACGGCTGTGACAACGGTGTTAACTGCCGTATTCACAGCGCTATTGACGTTTCCACGCGCCTTGCTGAGGTCGTGGCCATAGGTCCCGGCGCCAAAAGCCAGGGTACCAGCGAAGAATAGTTGAATGAGCGGAGCCGGCCGTAAAGAATTGGCACGGGCAAAACCAAGTCTTGATCTACGCAAAACGAACCTACTCGTTTGTTAATAAGACTAATGCGGGCAGAAGATGTTCCCACGTTGATGTTGAGTCAACGTTAATTTTGGTTTTTGTGCTTAAACTTTGCCCAATTTTGGGGATAAAATTAGGCTCTCTTAACTTTTACTACTTGATTATAAAGCGTTTTTTTGTCAAATCTTAATTAAGAGCGGCGGCGGTAGCGTGCGAAAGATTCAGAAAGAATGGACCGTAATCACGTAAGAAACTTATCGCGATCTCCGGGAATCACGGAGCGATTCTACTAGAAACGAGTCTTTTCCGCATCGTCCCCTTATACATTAGGTGGTCTTCCTAATCACCACGATAAACCCATTCCCGGCTTTATCGTCGGGATCCATCGTTTCCACAATTGGCAGCCTCATATGGGCGCAGAGCTCCACGAGGTCTTCGAGGATCCATACGCAATGATGATGTTCCGACGGGGTGTTC
>JALYJG010000039.1 GCA_030775365.1 Pseudomonadota bacterium | reverse complement strand
GGCTATATCCGGGCCTCAGGGTTCAATCTGGTAGCTTCAGCGCGCCGCGGCAACACTCGCCTGATCGGGGTTGTCTTCGGCGGACATTCGGCAACGTCGCGCGATAACCGCATGGCGCAATTGCTCGATGAATCTTTTGGTGTCGCCCGCCAGGAGCGGACTTCGCCGCATATGGCGCAGGCGACCACCGCGCCCGGTTTTCCGCAAGGCGACAGCAGCGATGCGGCCGCCGAAGAAGGCAGCGAGTTTGTAACCCTGCCGGCCAAGGTCGCGGCCGTTTTTCCTTCGCACCAGCCCGCGCCCGCGGCGCCCGAGGAGGGGATATCCATAGCCTCGGCGGCCGGCGGATGGGGCATTCAGCTCGGCGCGTATACGGATGCATCACTGGCGCGTCGCGCGCTTACGGGCGTCGTTGATGCCATGCCGAGGGTCTTGAAAAGCACCGATCCCATTATGGAAAAAATCGTGACCGGCGACAACGTGATCGCCTACCGCGCCCGCCTCATGGGGCTCGACGAGGCCGGCGCTCGCGCGGCATGCGTCTGGCTGACCAAACGCGGGCAGAGCTGCATGCCGGTTCAGCCCTAATCCGTCCTCTGATGTCGCAAGGAGTGTGAGTATGGCCGGTTCCCTTGCGGGCAAAACGATTTTTATAACCGGCGGGAGTCGGGGGATCGGTCGCGCCATAGCGCTTCGCGCGGCCAAGGACGGGGCGCAGGTTGTCATTGCCGCCAAGACCGATCAACCCAATCCTAAGCTGCCCGGAACGATTCACACCACGGCGGCTGAGATCGAGCAGGCGGGCGGCAAGGCGCTTGCGGTCGCCTGCGACATACGCTTCGAGGATCAGGTGCAGAAGGCTGTCGATGCTGCCGTCGTAGCTTTTGGCGGCATCGATGTCCTCGTCAACAATGCGAGCGCTATCAACCTGACGCCGACCCTGGCTACGCCCATTAAACGGTTTGATTTGATGATGGGCATCAACACCCGTGGTACCTGGCTTTGCAGTCAGACTTGTTTGCCTCATCTGAAAAAGGCGAAAAATCCCCATATCCTGACCTTGTCGCCGCCACTGGATATGAAAGCAAAATGGTTCGCCCCTCACCTGGCTTACACGATATCGAAATTTGGCATGTCGATGTGTGTCCTTGGGCTGGCCGAGGAATTGCGCGCCGATGGCATCGCTGTCAACGCCCTGTGGCCGCGCACATTAATCGCTACGGATGCGCTCAATCTCATTGAGGGGATCGACAGGAACCGCTGTCGCCGGCCCGAAATTGTCGCCGATGCAGCCCATCTTATTCTCAACCATCCGAGCCGGTCGACGACAGGGCATTTTTTCAGCGACGAAGAGGTGTTGGCCGCGGCGGGCCTAACGGATTTTACGGCCTATGCGGTCGATCCGGCCAATGCAGAGCGGCTCTACCCGGATCTGTTTTACTGACCGACCTCAATTTCAGCCCGTCGGATTCGGACCCGACGGCTTTTAGACCGGCTCACCGGCCTCAGGCTTAAGCCAGGCCTTCGGCCAAAGCGGCCAGCGCCTTACGAACAACAGCTGGCGCACGGGCGTCTTGACGACGACAAGCAAGAGAGCGATCGAGAAAAGGCACCAGATCGCAGGCCATTCATTATGGTTGTTGGTCGTGGCCTGGGAGAGCCACACACCAAACGTCAAATGGTAAAGCGTCATGCGCCAGGAACCATAAAGGATCGGCAGCATAAATCCGGCGACGACGTAACTGGGAAAGCCAGGGCTAAAGAAGGGAAGGCCGCTGCGGGTCAAACTGTTGCCAAGACCGTTCGTAGGCACCGACCAGGCGATGTGCCAATTGCCGCGAAAGGAACATAATAGCTTACCGCAAAGCGGTCGCCTCGGATCACATTCGCCGGCCCATTCAAAGGGAAACACCTGGATGAGCATGATGATCGCCGAGACAAAGCATAGAGTGTAGACAAACGGTGCAATCTTTCGGGCCACGCGAGGATTAATGAAATAAAGCGAGACGGCGTTGATAAAAAAGGGCTGGAAAGTAATGTGAAGATAACCGAACAGCGTCGCCACCTGATTGGACGGATTATCGCACTGGTTGATGACGGTGTAGGTAAACGCCTGCAAGAGCTCCATGAGCGAGAAATAGCCGAGGGAAATCCAGAGCGGCATGGGCTCTTTTTTGTACACAGCGTAGCCGGTACTTAAGATGCCGATCGTGGCAAGGACGCCCGAGGCGGTTCCGTTCCAACACATACTTTGATTCCTAAATACCCGTCATGCCGTTGCGGCCGAGGAGAGGTAACGCATTCGCGTTTGGGTATGCAAGGGCCAATCAAGGCTGCCCGCTGGCAGCGGCCACCCGATCCTTTGTGCTCCAGGATCGAAACCCGGGAAAAAACTGCCGCAAGCCCACGTCGATGGTCAGTAAACATTTGAAAAACAAGGAAGAGTTTATGGCACGGCGCTTGCTTTTACGAAGACAGTGGCGTGGAGATGACTTTGGAAATCAGTCCGGTTTTGGCGGGAGCTTATGAGGCGCAAGATTATGTGCCGCCGAACCCTATCGCTTCGAACACGATGGATGAGTCGGCCGCTCTTGATTCGCGGCGCTACACCAAATTTGACCGCTCGGCCACCGAGGCCGGCAGCACGACCGATTTCAGCTTCAGCGATTTCATCGACATGATCAACCCGCTGCAGCATATCCCTGTTTTGAGCTCGATCTATCGTGAGATCGTTGGGGAGCCCATAAACCCCGTCGCCCGTGTTTCAGGCGATCTGCTCTATGGGGCTTTGATGGGAGGGGCGACAGCAGTTCTTGGCGGCTTAGGTTCCGTTGGCGATGTGCTGATGGAGGGTGAAACGGGCAAAGACGCCACAGGAAACGTCGTGGCTGCTCTGTTCGGCGCGGAGGCTCCGGGACAAGCCGACGCAGCGGTGCAGCTGGCCAAATCTGAGGATGCTTCGGTACCAGAGCTGGCTCCCACAGCCCAGTTAGCGGAGGCCGGACCCGGTATCGCGCCACTTCAGGATCCGGCATCTGCTGTAAATCTGGCCGGCGGGCCCGCCTTGTCGCCGGCGCAAGGAAAATATCTCGCCGCACAAATAGCCAGCCAGACAGCAGCAACCGCTGACAAGGCCATTCAATCTATCGCCGAGACCAAAGGCTTTCTGCTCGACCCAACCAAGAAGCTACCCTTCGGCGGTGTCCTCGATCCGGCGGCCCTCCAAGGGACCAATCTTTCGCTGGCGATGGCCAACAGTGCGCCGGGACTGCAGCTTGGTCAGACCGTCTATCCGCACCGCCTTACCCCCGGGACGCGAACAACCCTGCGGCCGGCAACCCCATCGGCCGTGGCCGCGGGGAGGGCACCTGTCCTGCCATCCGTGCTAGGCGCCGCCCCAATTTCCGCCCCCGCATCGGCCCCGCGGCAGACCAACCCTTTGCCCCCGGAACTCATGCAAGATCTGGCCTCGCTCCGCGCTATCACGCAGTATAAAAATACCGCCAGCAAATCAGCACCTTTGGGCTCGAGCGTCGATATCGTCAATTGATCAGCGCCGGCTCTATGGAGACATGGCCTTCGCCGCGTGCCGCGGCTTGCTAGGGCGCTGGACGGTCTCGCACCATTCTAGGGAGAGGACCGGCACGGCATGCCAGGGCCTTTGGGCCAGCGCGCCAATCTCAAATATTTTGTGCGCCTTAGGCTAAGGGAGCTGCGCTGGCGGTGACAGGCTGCGAAGGGTGAGGCAAACTGGCGGCATGTCTGAGGCTCGTCCAGAAAAGCATCTGCGAAAAGGAAAGACCGGTTTTGAAACCGGCGCCGCCGTTTTGCGCGCCCAAGTCAAGACGATGCCTTCGCAACCAGGCGTTTACCGCATGCTCGCCGAAGATGGGACCGTTCTTTACGTCGGCAAGGCCAAAAATTTAAAGAAACGCGTCGGCTCCTACACACAACGCGGACGGTTGCCAAACAGACTGCAGCGCATGGTGGCGCAAACGCAGGCGATGGAAATCGTCGTAACTCATACCGAAGCCGAGGCGCTGCTGCTCGAAGCGAATCTCATTCAGCGCTACATGCCGCCGTTCAATTTGCTGCTGCGGGACGATAAGAGCTACCCGTACATTCTTATAACCCGTGATCATGCATTTCCGCAGCTTCTCAAGCACCGGGGGGCGAAGGGGAACAAGGGCTGGTATTTCGGTCCCTTTGCGTCCGCGGGCGCGGTCAACGAAACGCTAACGCTCTTGCAGCGCGGATTCATGTTGCGCAACTGCTCGAATGGATTTTTCGCCAGCCGGCGGCGGCCATGTCTGCAATACCACATCAAGCGCTGCACAGCGCCTTGCACAAATCTTGTCACGGCAGAGGCCTATGCAAGACAGGTCGAGGAGGCGCGGGCTTTTCTGAAGGGCAAAAACCAGGAAATTCAATCGGCGCTCGCGGCCGACATGCAGGCGGCCAGCGATGTGCTTGATTTTGAAACCGCCGCCAAACTCCGCGACCGTATCAAGGTTTTGACGAGCATACAGGCCCGGCAGGGGATCAACATAGGCGGTCTTGGCGATGCGGATGTGATTGCCATCCACCAGGAGGCCGGCAAGACAGCCATCCAGGCGTTTTTCTTTCGCGCCGACCGCAATTACGGCTCCCGGGTGTTTTACCCCGCGCATGACAAGGATTTTCCGCCGGGCGAAATACTTTCATCTTTTCTGGCGCAATTCTACGCCGGCAAGCCTGCGCCGCCATCGATCTTCTTAAATCATAGTCCTAACGAGGCGCCCCTGCTGGAGCAAGCGCTCAGCGAGAGTGCAGGGCAGAAGGTCAGGATCATTGTGCCAAAACTGGGTGACAAGAAACGCCTGGTCGACCATGCGCGCAAAAACGCCAAGGAATCCCTCGCCCGGCACCTTTCGGAAACGTCTGAACAGGCCAAGCTCCTGATGCGGGTGGCGGAAATTTTTGGGCTGGCGGAGGCGCCCCGGCGCATCGAAGTTTATGACAATTCCCACATTTCCGGCAGCCATCCGGTCGGTGCCATGATAGCAGCGGGCCCCGAAGGTTTCCTAAAAAAGACCTACCGTAAATTCAACATCCGTTCTGAAAAAGCCGCGGGCGATGATTATGCGATGATGGAAGAGGTCTTGACCCGCCGGTTCCGGCGCCTGATCGATGAAGATCCAGCCCGACAATCCGGCGCATGGCCAGATCTCGTGCTGCTCGATGGGGGCGAGGGCCAGCTGAGCAAGGGCCTTGCCGTCATGGCCGAGCTAGGCCTGCCGGACCTAGCCGTCGTCGCCATTGCGAAGGGACCAGACCGTAACGCGGGACGGGAGAGGTTCTTCATGCAGGAGCACGAGCCGTTCAGCCTGCCTCTGAACGACCCCGCGCTTTATTATCTCCAAAGGCTGCGGGACGAGGCCCACCGCTTTGCGATCGGTGCGCACAGGGCGCAACGGACGAAAGCTATCGGCTATTCGGGGCTCGAGGACGTGCCGGGCATCGGATCGATAAGAAAACGGGCGCTTTTGCATCATTTCGGCTCGGCCAAAGCCGTCAAATCCGCTGGTATCGATGACCTGATGCGGGTGCCGGGCATCAGCCTTAATGCCGCCAAAAAAATCCATGATTATTTTCGCGAGGGGGGGTAAACAAGCCCCATGATGAACCCGATGATCAATTCGCTGGCCAATCGGCTGACAGTCTCGCGGATCGTGGTTATTCCACTGATCCTTGTGCTGCTTTTCCTGCAACAGGAATGGGCGGAATGGATTGCGCTTGTGCTGTTCGTGGCCGCCGGCATCACCGATCTCTTGGACGGCTACGTGGCGCGCCGTGATGGGCAGGTCTCGATGATCGGTGAGTTCCTTGATCCGATAGCGGACAAGCTGCTCGTCGCGGCAGTCATACTTCTCCTCGTCTATAACGGTCACATTACGGGCAACGCCATCATTCCGGCGGTCATAATACTGATGCGCGAAGTTGCCGTCTCCGGGCTGCGCGAGTTTCTCGCCGGTGTGCGGGTCAGTATGCCGGTCAGTCATCTGGCCAAATGGAAGACCTTCATCCAGATCTGGGCGATATCGTTTTTGATCGGCGGCGACTATGCGCCGTCGCTTCATGCGACGCTGATAGGTGATATTTGCCTATGGGTCGCGGGCGTGCTGACCGTCGTCACCGCATGGGATTACTGGCGCGCGAGCATCAAGCATTTCAAAAACTAGGCCTAATATCGCCGCCCTAGCCAAACGATCTGTCTTCAATTAGACAGAATGTCTCGGTGCGCGACAGACCATCAGTATCGTGCGCCTAAACAAGACCTTAACCTAAGGAGATCAGTATGAAAATTCAGAAACTCGTCGCCGTTTCCGCTATGGCCGCCGTTTTGTCCGCAGGCGCTTTTGTCAGCGCTTCGGCAGCTGACGCTCCGAAGGTCGAAAAATGCTACGGCATTGCTAAGGCCGGGCACAATGACTGCAAGACCGTCAGCAACAGCTGTGCGGGCCATGGTTTGAAGGACGGCGAAGGCTTCCTCGCTGTTCCCGTCGGCACCTGCGAAAAAATCGTTGGTGGCCGCTTAACCGAGAAATAATGAGCCAGTAGTCGACCGGCTGCAGGACGGACCAATGCCATCGCTCGCCAAGCCCTGGCCGGAGCAAACCGGAATCGGTTTGCGGCAGCCCCATTGGGAAGCACTGATGGCATCCCGTCCTGCGGTCGGATTTCTGGAGATCCACGCCGAGAATTTCGTCGGCGCGATCGGCCGGGGCGTCCTCGAGGACCTGCGCCGCGATTACCCCATCAGCGTCCACGCTGTTGGCCTTTCGCTAGCATCCGCCGACGGTCTCAATCTCAAGCATCTCGATCGTGTCGCCGCCCTTACCGAAGGCCTCGAGCCGATGCTTGTGTCCGATCACCTCTGCTGGTCCAGCTTCGGCAACGCCTATTTCAACGATCTTTTGCCCTTCCCCTATACGGAGGAATCGCTGACCGTTGTTGCGACCAATATCCAGATTGTCCAGGAGCGACTTAAGCGCCCCATTTTGATCGAGAACGTCTCAAGTTATATGCGATTTAGGGCCAGCGTTATCGATGAGGGGGATTTCATGGCGATGCTGGTCGGAAAGACCGGCTGTGGCCTCTTGTGCGATGTCAATAACGCCTATGTGAACGAAGTCAATCATGGGCGCGATGCTCGGGCCTGGTTGCAAAGTCTGCCAGCGGACGCGGTCAAGGAAATACATCTGGCCGGCCATTGTGTGAATGAGATCGCTGGCGGGAAGGTGTTGATCGACGATCATGGCTCGGCCGTCATCGAGCCTGTCTGGGCGCTGTATGGGGAAGCCGTCAAACGATTTCGCAACGCGGCAACCTTGGTGGAGTGGGATACCGATATTCCACCCCTCGATATTCTTATCGCCGAAGCGCACAAGGCCGATGCGGTCCGGGCCAGGGGAATGATGCATGCCGACGCTGCATGAAATCGAGACCGAGATTGCCGCAACTCTTCGCGCGCAGTTGCTGGAGCCGGGGCTGGTCGGCGATTTGATCGTTGCCGATTGGCTGACGCCGGCGCAGCGCCTTGGCATTTACCGCTTCCACTACAAAGCGACTTTAAGGGAAGCGTTAGCGCTGACCTTTCCTGTCGTCGCCCGCTTGGTGGGGGGCAATTTTTTCAATGGCATGGCGGACGCGTTCACGACTGCTTCCGCACCGTCCCAACCTTGCCTCGCGGAATTTGGCGACCAGTTCCCAGGCTTTATCGGCAGTTTTGCGCCCGCGAAGAGTTTGCCCTATCTGGCCGATGTGGCGCTCATGGAATGGATGCTCAGCGCGGCCGCGCATGCGCTTCATTATGAAGCTGCCTTTTACTCAGATTATCCGATAGCTCGTATTTGGCAGACCAATCAGGTTGATTTTGCCGGCGACGCTTTGGTCGATCTGGCCGAGGGCGGCGGGTGGATCGTTGTCGAAAAAACAGGTAAGGACGTACACTGGCGCCTGCTCGACTTGCCGGCCGATGCATTTGATCTCAAAGAGGGGAACTCTTCATGAACTTCGTCGTCCAATCGGTGCGTAAGCTAATTGCCTTGGCCGATCGTTTACCGGTCTCTGTGTTTGAATTCATCATGCGCTTAGCCGTCGGCACGGCATTTTTTCGTTCGGGTCTTGTCAAAATACAAAGCTGGGACACCACGCTTGCGTTGTTTCGGGATGAATACAAAGTGCCCGTTGTGCCCTACGAGTTAGCGGCCTATATGGCCACCGCTTGTGAATTGACCATGCCTGTTCTTTTGCTTGTGGGCCTCGGAACGCGCTTTGCCGCGGCAGCTATGTTTCTACAGGCGGCGGTGATCCAGCTTTTCGTTTATCCCGAAAACTGGCCGGATCATATTTTATGGCTGGGGATCCTCGGTTATCTGATCGCGCGAGGGGCGGGGAAATTGTCGCTCGACTATCTTATCGCGCGCCGGTTTAAGTAACGTTTTTGCTCACGGCGGGGCGGGTTGCGAATCCCCCGCCAGGCGGTTCCAGAAGTCTTTGATAACGCTCTTTTGCGGCTTTGGCTCAACATGCGGGAGCTTGCCCTCTTTCAAAGCGTGGAAGGCCTCTTGGAGGCGCAAGGGGAGGGGACCTTGGCTGTCCAGCAGGAGAGAGCGTGCCATCATGTCACGTGCCATCTCTTCATTCGCGACTTCTCGCGCAGCTGGCGACCATTGTGAGCTCGTGGGCAGCGCACCAACGAGAAGGCGCGCTTTGGAGCGGAAGTCTTGGGCCTGCTGTTCCTCGATGGGGGGCTCGCTAACCAGGCTCGAGAAGAAGCTTGCACCTTTCTTGAGGGTTTCCTCCCACAGGTCGCGGCCCAGTGACTCCGGCTGGCCGCTATTGATTTTGAGGGCGTTCTTGACCTGATCGCTGTCGTAAACGAGGGCTGTCTCGAGGGTGACGGCACCGGCCACACTAAGTGCCATTGTGGCGACTGTTCCGAAAAACCATCCTTTTTTAGACATTATGAAATCCCCGCAATTGCTCTCGCTTTAATAAGCACGATTATACACGAAAGCTGCGAAACCAAAAAATTCAATCGATCACGAGGGATGCCGTTTTTTGAGGTAAAACATCGTCTGATCGCCTCGGCCCTCGCGGTTCAATTGCTCGGTGAGCTTCCTGAAAGCGGCCATTTGCGAAGCATCGAGGATATCTTGGGCGCGCACAGGTGCGTTGCCTGGAATATCGCGCTTATAGCGCTCGCTTTCCGAAAATTGGGAAATCATGCCAACCGATGTCTCATGTTCGACTTTAAGACCCGCCTTTTCTGCCAGAAGGGCCATCGCCTTGCTCGTCAGCAAATGCAGATGGCGCGGCGCATCAAGCGCAAACCAGTCTTCCCGGTAGACCTCCCACGCATGGCAATCCGCAACCGGCACGGCGACAAGCACGCAACCCTTATCGGACAGAAGCCCGGCAGCGATGCGTAAGGCCTTGAACGGGTCAGTCATATGCTCAAGCGCATGGTGAAACATGATCAGATCGAAAGGCCCGGCACCAGCCGAAAAAGCATCGAGATTGGTTTTATGGACCGTGACGCCGTTAGGATAGCGGAGCGTTTCGCGAATAAAGGGGTCGATGCCAACGCAATGCGCAAAGCCGCCAAGCTTCATACGCAGAAGAATCTTGCCATTGCCGCAGCCGACGTCGAGAACCCGGGCCGAGGTGTCGAGGCCCGCGCGTGTAACCCAGGCGACGTAATCGAGAGGGCGACCGAAAAGATTAGCGATCCAACCAATGATATCGAAGCCGCCCATAAGCTGGCGCACGCGGTGACGGTCGATGAAGCGGCGCGTGCGGCTTCCGGCCAGGCGATCAAACCGTCGGAAGGAGAAATAATCGTCGGGATAATGGCGGGCGAGGTCGGCAGGTACGGAAGCAATCTGTAAACATCCGCAGCTATTGCATTGAAAATAATCGAATGTTTCGCGCGTTCCATAGAGCATCTCCCGCACCCGATAGGGGGTATTGGCCGTGGCATTGCCGCAAATGCGGCACGCCAGAGCCGTGGAAGTGGCTGGTATATCGGCGGAAAAGGCCATGCTCATCGCAAATTCCCCACCGAGCCGGTTTTGACGGCCCGGCTGACGCTTTCGATCGTGAAAAGAAGTAGATAGCCGTTTTCCAGCCCGGCGAAAAGACAATTGCCCGACGGGTTCCAGCAAAGACCGGTGACGGCGGCCCCGTGGAGCGCGGTCGGAGGCTGTATCATCATTTCCATGCGTCCATCCATAGGTGCCAGGATAATCATTCCGTCATCATACCCTGCGGCCACCATCTCATCTTTTGGATGAGGGGCAACGCGGGTGACAGTCCGGGCATCCCGTCCTCCAAGGGTCAGCGGGTTTTTACCCCAGGGCCCTCCGCCGAAAAAGGGCCAGCAGACCACCTCGCCGGCACCTGAGGTAGCGAGATAGCGGCCCTTGCTCGTAAAGCCCATGGAATGGATTTTCGCGGCATACCCCTCCATGCGCATTTCGTTATTGTCGGCAAGGCGCCAGCCATGCAAGGCGTTTTCTTGCAAGGACGACATAAGAATCTTTCCATCCGGACTCCATTGCACGCCGAGATGGGAGCCTTTCCAAAGTAACTTGACGGGAACATTTTCTTTTGCGCGGCACCACCATAAATGCACGCCCCCGTAATGACTTGCGGCCAACCTCTTACCGTTTGGACTAAAGGCGAGGCCGCCGACGCTGCTGGGATGGGCGAGCATGGTTTCCTTGCCCTCTCTATCCACGAGCCGAACTTCCTTCCCGACCGTATAGGCCCGGAACTCGCCATCGGACGAAGCGGCGACGTGATCGATCCATTTGCCTTTGTGTTCCGCCAAGAGCGTTGGCGCCATAAGTTGCGGATCGATGATGAAGGCTTTCCCGTCGTCGCCGCCGGAAAAGAATGCGTGCGCGTCGGCGTCGGCCGTCAGGGAGAGTGAGACGCCGCTATGCACCTTGAGCTCCTGCGGCTGTTCGGCCTCACCGTGAGCCGCAAGCAGCCGGAGCGAGCCGTCGCCCAAGGCAACAGCGAGACAGTCGCCGTTGCGGTTCACGCAAAGCGAAACAAGAGGCAAATCAAAATTCCAATGCCGTTCTACGGCCTTCGAGGATGGC
>JALYJG010000038.1 GCA_030775365.1 Pseudomonadota bacterium | reverse complement strand
GGGGCGCCCCCGGCGATAGCCGGGGCCACCATGGCTGAACTCATGACGCGCCCTTGCCTCATCATCATGGGCTGGGGCATAGGTGGCGACGATTCGCCCGTCAGATTAATAAAAGCGATGCGGAACCCGCGGCCGGGAATGGCCGCGTTCAGCACGCCGAGTTGATCATTGGCCTGCTTATAGATTTGTGAGCGCAATGCAGCACGCGTAGATTCCATTTCAGCCAAGGTCGGCGTGAAATCGATGTCGCCTATCGACAACTGCATGCCGGCCTTACTGCTTTTTTTGACAGCCTCGCCTAATCCGTTCAATTGAGCCTCCGGCACCCGGGCCTCGTAGATCGCGCTCCAGCGCTCAAGGCCGGTTTGATCTTGCACGCGATTGAATTCGGTGAGGCGCCAATCCGTTTTGACCAGATCGTTGACAGCTTTGATCATATCAGCGCGCATGACACCGGCCGTCTTGTCGGTGACCGCGGCTTCGACGTTTATAGCGACGCGGGCCGTCTGGGTGGTCACCCAGTCTTCCGCCGATAGATCGAGCGTGACGCGATCATCCGCTTTCGGGGTCTCTTCGGCATGAGCAGTAAGCGGAGCTCCTGCCAACAAGAGGGCTAGGGCCAAAGCCGGTAAAAAGCGTGTCATGAGATCCTCGCAGTAGGTTGCAGAGACGGCGTTAGAAGTCGAGATCGGCATAATGGCGCGGCGGCGGGAAACCTGCAACATGATCGCCAAGAAGTCCTCGGAAGCTGGGGCGCGACTTGAGCCGCGCATACCATTCTTTGGCGAGGGGAAAATCGTTCCAGGGTACGTCACCCATATAATCGACGACGGAGAAATGCGCCCCCGCCGCAAGGTCCGCTAGGCTGATCGAGGGCCCGGCGAGCCAATTACGCCGCTCGGCCAGCCAGACCACGTAATTCAAATGGGCACGAATATTCTGGCAGCCCGAGTGAATTTTAAGGCTGTCGGGCTCGCCGGCCCCCTGTAGCCGCTTGATCGCCTTCTCGCCGACAAGAAAGGCCGTAACTTCGTTAGCGAACTTACGGTCAAACCAGGCAATGAGCCGTCGGACCTCGGAGCGCGCCAGAGGGTCCTTGCCGAGCAAGGTCTCACCACTTTGCGTTTCCTCGAGGAATTCACATATGGCCTGCGCATCGACGATCACCTCCCGCTCCTTGCCGTCTTCGCAAACAAGGACGGGCACTTCGCCGGCCGCGTTCAGCGCAGCGAACGGGCCGGTGAGATCCCAGGGTTTCTGAACAAGAAACTCGCAAGCGACATTCTTCTCCGCCAGGGCAAGCCGAACGCGGCGGGAGGGTGCATCAAGGGGATGGTGATAGAGGCGATAGGTGATGGTGGACACGCCGAAGGATTAGCACGTTTGAATTCCGCACGCCAGATCGCCACGGGGCAAAGCGCATAACCGATACAGCAAAGCGCAGAAGCGATACCGATTAGGCGGCAAGTTCTCTTGGGCCTAAAGCCTTTTCGAGAGCCAGTTATCCGCAAGCCCTGCGTCGGACGGGCAGATCATCCTTTGGGCCGGGCTAATCCCTCATCGGTGCTCGAAGCGCAAAACCTCATGGCGCCCTTGTCCTCCGGACCGCTCTTATGGCCCCCGGGCACTTTGATAGACTGGGGGCGTCCAGAGTCCCGCAGGGGTGCCCCATCGATCGGTCTTGCCGCGAAAGCCTCGCTACATCATAAATAGCATCTGTCGGGCCGGGATCTTGCGACGATATAAGGGGAGGCAGGAGAAGCGATGTCGATGTCCCTGGCCCAAAACATAATTCTCTTCCTGTGGCTCGGCGCCATCGCTTTCTGGATTTTTCGAGCGTTCGGCAACAAACGGACCGCCCACCAACAGCCTTTACCACCTCGGCTCTTTGCCGTCCCGCTGCTTCTTATTGCCCTTGTGACGGTGATTGACTATGCGGCGGGTCAGGTTCTTGAGCGCAGCGTCGTTCCGGACACGACGGCTGCTGCTTATACGGCCCTCGCACTTGTGATGGCGGGGATCGCTTATGGGGTCTGGGCACGCGTTACGATCGGTCGGAACTGGAGCGGGCTCGTGACGGTCAAAGAGGATCACGCTCTCATAACATCCGGGCCTTATGCCTATACGCGGCATCCCATCTATGTGGGAATTATATGGGCCAGTCTCGGATCAGCGCTTGCTTTTCGTCAACTCGTAGGCTTCGTGTGTGTTTTGGTCGTGGCGGTGACGCTGGCCTTGAAGGCCCGTGTTGAGGAGAGACTTATGACCGATCAGTTCGGCGACGCCTACAGAAGTTACGCGTCCCGGGTTAAGGCACTCGTTCCTTTTGTTTTCTAGGTGGGGTCCTCAATACGCCACTTCCGGCCGCGCGAAGCTCACGGCGGGTGCGGTTTTCCGCCCGGGCCTTATGGCGTCATTCATGTTGACAGCAAATCCGTGCATCCAATCGTCGCCCTGGGCCTGCGACCAACGGAGGGTAACCGCGCATTTTGCGTTCGGCAGGTCCATGCCGCTCAAACTTAAAAAGGACCCGTAGGCTTCGGCGTCGTAAACCGAGGTGGCGCGGCGTGAGGCCTCGCGCCACTCAGCGATAAGGCGTTGCGTGGGCCGCGGCTCCTCGTTGTTGTCGAAAAGTCGGCCGGTGCCGGCCATCGCGACCGCATCCTCAAATTGCTGCGGAAACGCTTGATATGTTTTAAGCCAGGCCTGAATGTAGCGGTTATCGGCGAGGAGTACTTTGACCGCCTCCGCGTCCATGCCCACCGTCTTACGGACAAGGGTGCGGGGGAGGCTGCGCTCGGGATCGACATATATTCCTTCCACCGTGACATCTCGGCCGGCTATGTGCGCCCGTCGCACGGTTTCTGTAACCCAGTCGGTCGACAGACCGCTCGCGTAATCGACAACAATTTTTTCTCCTTTGTCGCGCAGGCTTTCATCCAGACGCGCGTAATAGGCTTGCATGCCCTCGCCGACGACATGCCTCGCCACTTCACCACTGGCGCGATTCAGATCAATGCCTTGGCTTTTTGCGGCACGATCGATCAGGTGATCGCAGCTGATATGCTGAAAAGTCATGCCCTGGGCGCGTAGCTGGTTGATGCGCGTACTTTTACCGGCCCCTACGGGTGCCAGCACGACCATCAGGTCTCCACGCGTCGACATGACAAACTCCTAGCGCGCAGCGAGGCGCGAATAATGAATGTAGCCGCAAAGCCCATGCATCGCATGCGCTTGCTCGACAGCTTATGGTCCGGACAAGCCGGCGCTAAAATTTTTGGATTGTGCAGGCAGGGTTGGATTCCCCCGCTCTGTATCGTTTTGTATCGCGCACGAAAAAAACGATCATTTTTGGGTCGTCAATAAGGAGAATTATATCTCAGATTCTCGGACTGAAATCAATAGGCCAGTGGGTGCCGATCGGCACGACCTTAACCTTGCCGGCCTTATTTGACGCAGTGAGAGGCGACCATGTGATAGTTTCTAAGAGATTTATTGACCTTTTTGGCGTCGCGCCGTAGCTGACGAACCACGGGCCTTTCGGCAAGAATTTCCTTAAGCCGAGGGGCATCCACCGCTGATATCACGCGCTTGCCGACGTGGGACTCGGGGTCACCATACTTGAATCCCTCAAGAATGGCTTCGGAGCGCTCGTCGACGAGGCATCGGCTTGACGAATTGAGAGCCAGATATTTTGCATTGTTCAAATCGGATTTGGCGGAGCGTTGCGCCGACCCCGCAGGCGCCATAAGAGCCGCAGCCGCGGCGAAGGCGGCATAGGGCGCCAATTTACGAGATCTCAACATGCTGATACCTCCTCACAAATACCGTTACGTTTTAATAATTCCGACCAGAATAGACGCAATTTTGCCCAAACCACAATCCCCACCGCCGCTCTCACCGCGAGACATGCGTTTCAACCAGGCAGGGGCGCTGGTAGGTAAAAAACGCGTCTTGGCTTCGACGCCTCGCGTTGGGCGGCCTCCTCGACTTTTTTATCGAGCGCCGCAGCCCAGGTCCTAAACCTGGCTTCGCGCGCGGTGATCCGCTTCGGTCGCTCCGGCGCGGCTGTCGTGACCACCATCAAGGCCAGCGGGCAAGACCGATCGTCGGGGGAGAAGTCTTCGGGCTTGTTGATCATTGCACTCCTTAAGAAGCACTCCTTGGGACGCACTTTTTGGGACGCACTACCTGGGGGACGCACTACCTGGGAAGCACGCCTTGAAAGCCATTTGCCCTCAGTATAGCGTAAAAAAGACCTTACCGAAATCCAGAAAGAAAAATCCTCGCGCCAGGACACGTCTAGGTTGGAAAGGCAAGCCGCATCACGGTTCCCGACTGGCCCGCCCTATCCGACACTGTGATGCTCGCGTGATGTGCGTCAGCTACATTTTTCACAATGGACAGCCCAAGGCCGGACCCTGTCTGAGCCGTGCCTGGAATGCGGTAAAAACGCTGAAAAATCTTGTCGCGTTCCGCGACAGGGATGCCTGGCCCATCATCGCTCACTTCCAAAATCGCCTGTCCGGACGCCCTAGAAAGTTGAACCGTCACATGCCCCTTGGGCGGGGCGTGACGGATCGCGTTATCCAGGAGATTGTTCACAAGAACGCGCAAACCCTCCTCTTCGCCGAAAATCTCGACCTCAGCGTCACTTTCGAACACCATGTCGATGTCCTTGGCTTGCGCCAGCACGACAAAAGTCGTCATGGACGTGCGAATAAGTTCCTGCAAACGGACTTTCTGAACATCGGGCGCCTGCTTGACGGCGAGACTGCGCGATGCGGTCAGGAGCTGATTGGCGAGACGAATGCACCTATCAATGCCATGGGACAACTTTCCGACCGCGTCGGTGCGCGCCACCTCGGACGGGGCGCGGATCAGATTGTCGAGTTGCAGTTTAATGGCCGTAAGCGGCGTTCTTAATTCATGTGCGGCATCGGCCGTGAACTGCCGCTGCATGGCCATCGCCTTTTCCAGTTTGAGCAGCATGCCGTTGAGGGCCCCAACGAGCGGCTTGATCTCCTGCGGTGTTTTCTCAGGCGACAAGGGCTCCATTTTGTCAACGCTCCAGTTACCGATCTTTTTCGATAGATCGTCGAGCGGACGGAGGCTTCGCCCGACGGCGTACCAAATACCGAGCAGAAGGGAGAAAAACAGGAGCAGCAGTGGTTGCAAGGCGCGCAAGGCACTTTCCCCGATCATCGTGGTGACGATTTTTTGCGGCTGGGCGATCTGAACATAACCGCGGTCCGCCTCTTTCTCGGTGTAGACGTCCCAAGTTTGACGCCCCATAAGCAGATGACTGAGGCCAACCTTTTGTTGGAGAGGAAGCGGAATTTCCGGCCGCGACGAACGTTGCAGAACGCCCTTTTCGTCCCAGAGCTGGATAAGATAGGATTCCTCGACTTCGCCCCCATCCGTATCCGTAGGATCGGGTTGTGTTCCCGTCGAAAAGGCCTCCGCCTTTAGAACGACCGCCATGCGGCGCAAATTATCGGTGAAGAGTTCCTGCAACTCGTCTGTGGTGTCGATATACGCGACGCCGATCATCATCGCTGTCGAAACCAGCAAACCGATCACCAGGGACAGAAGCAACCGATGGCGGATTGAACTCATGCTTTCTTTTCCAGGACGTAGCCGACGCCGCGTATATTGCGAATGATATCGCGTCCAATTTTTTTACGAAGCTTTGAGATATGATATTCGACCGTGTTGCTCCCGACCTCTTCATTCCAACCGTAGATCTTGCTTTCAATCGTTTGCCGGGAAAGCACCGTGCCAGGACTTTCCATAAGGGCATGAATGATGGCGAATTCTTTCGCCGATAATATGATCTGCTTGCCATCGATGCTAAAGCCGTGTGTGGCGGGATTCAATTGGACATTGCCCCAGGTAATAACCGGCGAGGCACGCCCCTCGTTACGTCGCAACAGAACGCGGATGCGCGCTTCAAGTTCTTCAAGCTTGAACGGCTTTACCATGTAGTCGTCCGCGCCAAAATCGAGGCCAGCAACAACGTCATGCAACGTATCTTGGGCCGTCACAATGAGAACAGGGATCGGGTCTCGTCGCGAGCGCAGCTCCCGCAGCAGGTCGAGGCCCGATCCGTCGGGCAGGCCGAGGTCCAGCAATACGAGGTCATATTTCTCGGTCGACAGGCTCAGTCGCGCGCTTTGCAGCTCTGGCACGGCATCGATCGCGTAGCCGCTTTGGCGCAAAGCGGTCGTGAGCCCGTCGGCGATCATGGCGTCATCTTCGATCAACAGTAAGCGCATGGCCTCGTTCCGGCGTGTTGTCATGGCAGGTCGTATGGTCTTTCGGAGTGTACCCACGAAACTTAGCGCAAACTTATATGGGGTCGTTCTGAGATCAAACTGAGGCCCAAATGGGTATTACCTCCGCATTCGCGATAAGCCCTAACCGTATTCTGTCATCCGTCTCGATATTATCTCTCCGTTAAGGTTTAGGGACTACCTTCACGGAGCACCACCCCCCTTCAGGAGATCATTATGTCCGCAATTTCAAGCGCAACCTCAAGCCAGCAAACCTTCTTTCAGGCGGCACAAAAAAGCGATCAAGTGAAAGCGGACAGCGCAGCGACGGCCACAAATGCCAACCCCAAGCCCGAAGCTCCAATTGCCGCTGCGACAGTGAAGCCATACGAGTCGTCCAAGACAAGAAATGCGGACGGGACCTTCGGACCAAAACATACCGTGCTGCCGCCAAGCTCGACCAATTCCTCAGGTTCTGGATCGGGCGCTGCGGTATCGGGCGTGAACGTTCACATATAAAAATCCAGAACTCACACTTTTCTCCTCGTTCTATGAAGAAGATTGAGCCCTGCCTCACATTTTACGGCAGCCGGCGCTTTCGATCCTCGCCGATCTACCCACGCCGAGCTACCCACGCCGATCTATCCACGCCGATCGAAGGACACCTGATCGCGCCGCCAACGGCGATCCTTTTGCGGAATAGACGGCGACGGAATAGACGAAGATGGTGCGGCCAAGAAACCAGCCGACCCGCCGCGTTGCGGGGCCGCGGCGCTGGCATAGCCAGCCGCTGGGGCCTCCGCTAACAGCCCGTCGCGCGGCTTTCCTCGTCGCTCAAGACCACCTGAGCCCGAACCACCCTCACTTTTCCCTCGCTTGCCTTTCCGCGCAGTCGGCGTGGCCTGGTCAGGAACGTGCGAAGGATCCGAGGTGAGGACGGCATTTTTTCGACCGACCGCAGCAAGAAGACCGCCTTTATCGCGGAGGCGCAGAATGCGCTGGCTAAGTTCACGCCGTTCCTGCAGCTGCCGGTCGATGACGACTTGTCTTTCACCGCGGTCACGACGTGCCGCCGCCTTCACTTCGCGCTCGTTACAGGACCGAACCGCATCGTACCGGCCGCTCACGATATTCCACAGCAAAACCAAACCGCGCGGCAAACGCTGGCAACGCAGTTTTTGCTCGATTTGCCATCGCATTTTATGGCGTTGATCCAGCCGCCGTCTTTCGCGCTGGTGACGAGCCACCATGGATTGGCGCTCCCGTGTGGCTTGTTCGAGCCTAAGCTCTCTACCTGCGTCAACCTTGGCCGCGGGCCCGGTCGTAACGTTACAGGCGGCTCGCAAACGAGCGCCGAGAACGTTTGGGCAGTCATTAAGAGGGGGCAGCAAAGATGTATCGGCCTCCCACACCAGCGAACGCAGAGTATAAATTCCGCCTTTCGCGTCGACAGCCACATAGCCCCCTTGGTCGCCGCGCGCCAAAGTAAAACCCTCCTCGCGCAGAGCCTCTACGGGGCGAACGCCGTCGGCGGAGGCTTGCTGCAGCCGCCGTTTGAGCGCCGGGAGATCGCAGCCCACGCGGAGAGCCCGAAGATGCTCAGAATAAGAAAAATTCGTCCCATTCCCGGCATCGCGGCCTGTGAAGCCTGACGGCAGGGGCCAGCCATGATCGAGATAGAGCTGTCGGGCCACATCCATGAGGCGCCACTTGAAAAGGCCGAGAGGCAACGCCGTCATGGTACTCTGTTTAATTCTTGACCAGACGCAATGAGCGTGACGGCGCCCTTTCTTTTCATGAAAGACCACGACCCGCGGTTGACCCCACAGGTGGACCGCGCGCTCGGCCCGCCCGAACGCGTCCTCAAAGTCCTCGAGCGTCACACTCGCGGCATCCGGTGGCGGATTGAAGCTTACATGAAACATATATTTCTGACATTGCGTGCCGAGGCTCGTGGCGCGGATTTCCTCGAGCGCAGTTCGAACGGTAGCCCCCATAAAACCGCGGAGTTGGTGGATCTCGACGTGCTCATTTTCTTTGCGACTGACGAGATGAGCCGCCAGCTCGGCCGCGCCCGCTCTTTGACTGGCCTTGATGATCAAGACTCCTCCGTCTGTTGAAGCGCGAGCGCTCGCATAAGCATCCGGCGCATCGCCATCACACCCTTATGGGCTTCTTCGATACATCTCAGAGATTCAGCGGAAAGCGCGAGAGAATCGCTTCGCGCTGCCTGGGCAAGGATCCTGAGATGTGAACTCAACTCGCCTTCGCCGAGTGTGGCCACGAGCTGCGCGAGGGCTTGCCAATCGCGAATGGGACGCCGGCGCCGGCGCGGACGCTGTTCACCCGCGCGCGCCAGCAGAACGTCACGTATATGGGCGGCTAGCGAGCGTGGACCGCAACCGTCCTCAAGCCGCTCTTTCTCCTCAGCCGTGAGCCGCACGGCGACGGGTTTGTAACATTGCTTGGTCAAGTGCATCTCCCTCAGTCGGTGGCGCATGAAAAAGTCCCGCGGGCCCTGCGGGACTTTCGTCACAACCTAAGCGTAGGCCTGAAGCCGCTCTTGCCGACGCCGCCTTAGGGTTGGCGGCTCCTCTTTCGGCATGTCGCGGTCAATACGGCTCCACACAAGGTTGTGGATGCTGCGGTCTTTATCGGCAAAGAGCGCTGCATGGATCGGCGAGGCGAGCACGGGTGACTCCAAATTGACGGAGAGATAGCAAATACCCCCTTTCTCCTTCGGAAACGCCGCACCGATCTCATAAGCACCATGTTGCGGATCGGCAATGAGCCGGAAGTAGTCCTTCCCGTCCTTGCTCACTTGTGGCTCAAAACGTACCGCGAGTGTCCCGATGCCGAGGCCGTAAACATGCCCTTCGAGAGCCCCTTTCTCGCCTTCTAAAAACGAACCAATTTTCATGGTCATCCTTCCTTTCTCTGCTGGTGAAAAAAGCCATGGCACATCGTGCGCCATGACATTACGGGCTCTCTGAGCCCAGTAATTGCGGGTGGAGTGGTAGGGAATTGTTAGGGGGATCACGAAACAGCTCCTGTCGAAATGACGCACTTCATTAACACGGGATTAATCACAAATGCAACAATTTCTTTTGGTTTTCGAAATTCTTTCTTTTTATAATCGAATTTCTTCGCGTATAGGCGAAGGCGTATGGTCGTCTTTTCTCAGTCATGAAAGCATTTTCCTATTGTTTTTGCGAAAAAGGTTATCTATTATTCCATTTATGATAGTTACCGGACGTCAAATTCGCGCCGCGCGCGGGCTTATGGGATGGTCGATGGAAGATCTGGCGGATAAGGCTGGAGTGACCACCGTGACCATCCGCCACATCGAATCCGAATCTGTGACGCCGCAGGAGAAGACATTGTCGAGCATCTTGTCGGTCTTCGACAAGCAGGGCGTTGAATTTCACGAAGACGAGGGCGTGAAGCTGCGCCGGCAATATGCGCGCTATTACAGCGGCAAGAGCGGCTATCGTCAGTTACTTGACCATATATATGAAACACTTAAGGGCGGTGGCCGCCTGCGGCAATTTAACTTCGGTGATTTGCGCTATCTGGCCTATGCGGATGAGTTCATGAGCGACCACCTCAAACGCATGTCGACGATCAGTGGCCTGGACGCGAAAGTCCTCGAAGGCGAAGGCGACACGGAAGTTCCCGTCAGTTACTGCAGCTATCGCCGTCTTGATGCCGCCTTTGAGCGCATGGCGCCCTGGTATCTCTATGGCGATCACCTTGTGCTCTCGCTTTTTGAGCGGGGCAACCGAAAGGAATTTGCGGCCGTGCATTCCAAGATGCTGGCCGAGAAATATGCGGCGCAGTTCGATATTTTTTGGGCGATGGCCGAGCGGAAGAAACCGCGCGGAAAATAGGCGCCGGGTCCGATGCGCCGGGTCCCATGCGCCGGGCTTGGGCGGCGGCGTCTCAACAAAAATTGCGCGCCCCGAATTCAAGTTCGTTGTAAAGCGGTCGGCCAGCGAGCCCCTTCCCGCCAATCTGACCGAGCAAGACGCTATAGTCGATAAACCGCCGCGCTACCAAATGAATGACTTCCCCTTCCCGCTGCAATTGACCGGCGCAGCCGATCATGGGAGCGGAGAGAAGCACGCGCCGCTCCCGCTCAAACAAATCAGGCCAGACAATAATATTGGCCGCAGCGGTTTCATCCTCGATCGTCATAAAAAGTACGCCCTTAGCCGTCCCCGGCTTCTGCCGCACGAGAACGAGCCCGGCTACGGTGACAAAACTTCCATTGGGCAGCGATTTAAGAGCCGCCGCGGTTACGGTCTTTTGGCGCGTCAGTTCTTCACGTAAGAAAAACAGCGGATGCTGCCTCAAGGTCAGTCCTATATGCCGATAGTCCTCAACCACTTCATTGCCGTCGGACATAGCGGCCAACAAAACCGGCTGTTCCACAATTTCAGGCAAAGGGCGATGCACCCGATCCTGCGCCGCAAAAAGAGGTAACGGCTTGTTGGCCAGTCCCTTAACCGCCCAGAGAGCGTCGCGGCGGCGAAGTTTGATAGAGCCAAAGGCATCCGCTTCCGCTAGCAATTCGAGCGCCGCAGCTGTGGCGCCAGACCGCAACCACAGCTCCTCCACACTCTCATAAGGCAAAGCACCTCGGGCGACTATGATCCCAGCGCCGGCCTCGTTCCCCAAACCGCTGACGAGCCTCATACCCAACCGCACCGCCTTATACGGCCCCGCCATGGGCTCTAACGTGCAATCCCAATGACTGTGATTGACGTCGACCGGCCTGACCTCCACGCCATGCTCCCTGGCATCGCGCACTATCTGAGCCGGCTGATAGAACCCCATAGGCCAAGCGTTCAAAAGGGCACAACAAAACACCTCTGGGTGATGGCACTTCATCCATGACGATATATAAGCCAAAATAGCGAAGGATGCGGCGTGA
>JALYJG010000037.1:9827-11400 GCA_030775365.1 Pseudomonadota bacterium | reverse complement strand
GGCTAATCCGGTCCCGAGCACACGGACCCACAATGTAAAGCTCGAGATTATCTGGACCCTCGTGCCTTGCTTTATCTTGCTCGGCCTGGCTTGGATCTCTTTCCCGCTCCTTTATTACAGCGATCGTATTCCGCCGCCGGATCTGACCCTTAAGGTTACGGGGCATCAATGGTACTGGTCTTACGAATATCCCGACAACGGCGGTATCGCTTTTGACAGCCATGCGCTTTGGGATTCGCCGGACGTCAAGGACGACGCCATTGCAGGCCTCCTCAAGGAGAGCCAGCCCGGCTGGCTCATCAAGGGCGAACCCCTGCGGCTACTCGAGGTCGATAACCGTCTCGTTTTGCCGGTCGGCAAAGTCGTGCGTGTGCAGATTACCTCGAGTGATGTCGAGCATTCATGGTTTTTGCCCGCGCTGGCTATTAATCGCATGGCCGTGCCGGGGCGGCTCAACGAATTATGGGTCAAAATCGATCATGAGGGGCTTTATTACGGCCAATGCTCGATGATTTGCGGCAATGGCCATGCCTATATGCCGATCGTGATCGAAGGTGTTTCGCAAGAAGCGTTCGACAGTTGGGCGAAGTCCAAAAAGACGGTGACGGGCGGGGCATCGCCTGCGTCCCGGGTCGCCAGCAGCCGGTAAACAGAATTTGCAGAAGGAAACGGATATGACAACGACACAATATCAGGCGGCCGCCCATGACGATGGCCATGACCATAAGCCCGGCTTTTTCGTTCGCTGGTTCTGCTCGACCAATCACAAAGACATCGGCACGCTCTATCTGATCTTTTCCGTCATTGCCGGCCTCATCGGCGGCGCCTTCTCGCTCTGGATGCGCCTTGAACTTAAGGATCCGGGTCTGCAATATTTTGCCAACGGCCAGCAATGGAATGTCGTCATCACCGCTCACGGCCTGATCATGGTGTTCTTTACGGTCATGCCGGCTTTGATCGGTGGCTTCGGCAACTGGTTCATTCCGCTTATGATCGGCGCGCCCGACATGGCCTTCCCGCGGCTTAACAACATCAGCTTTTGGCTCCTGATCCCTTCATTTGCATTGCTCGTCGGATCCGCCCTGACGGGCGAGGGTGCCGGCACGGGCTGGACGATCTATCCGCCCCTTTCAAGCTCGCTCGGCCATCCCGGACCCTCTGTCGATATGGCGATTTTCGCGCTGCATCTCGCCGGAGCCTCCTCCATTCTCGGCGCGATCAACTTCATCACGACGATTTTCAACATGCGCGCCCCCGGCATGAGCCTACACAAAATGCCGCTCTTTATCTGGGCCATGCTGGTAACGGCATTTTTGCTTCTTTTGGCCGTGCCGGTGCTGGGTGGTGCGATCACGATGCTCCTGACCGACCGTAATTTCGGGACAAGCTTCTTTGATGCTGCGGGCGGCGGCGATCCTCTGCTCTTCCAGCACATCTTCTGGTTTTTTGGCCATCCAGAAGTTTACATCATGATCCTGCCGGCCTTCGGCATTATCAGCCAGATCGTCTCAACCTTCGCGCGCAAGGCCATTTTTGGCTATCTCGGCATGGCCTATGCGATGGTCGCGATCGG
>JALYJG010000037.1:7936-9817 GCA_030775365.1 Pseudomonadota bacterium | reverse complement strand
ACATGTTCACGGTGGGGCTCGATGTCAACACGCGCGCCTATTTCGAGGCGGCCACGATGATCATAGCCGTGCCAACGGGCATCAAGATCTTCTCCTGGCTGGCGACGATGTGGGGCGGATCGATCGATTTCAAGACGCCGATGCTTTGGGCGCTCGGCTTCATCTTCCTCTTTACGGTGGGCGGCGTAACAGGCGTCGTTCTATCGAATGCGGCCATGGATATCCCCGTCCATGATACCTATTACGTCATCGCGCATTTTCACTATGTGCTGTCGCTCGGCGCCGTGTTCGGCATTTTTGCCGGCTTTTACTATTGGATCGGAAAAATGTGCGGCCGCACATATCCCGAATGGGCCGGAAAGTTGCATTTCTGGGTAACCTTCGTGGGTGTCAACCTGACCTTTTTCCCGATGCACTTTCTCGGGCTTCAGGGCATGCCGCGGCGTATCCCGGATTATCCGGAGGCCTTCCATGGCTGGAATCTCGTCGCCTCCTATGGCGCCATGATTTCCTATGCCGCCGCCGTGCTGTTCGTCTTTATCGCCGTCTACACGATTGGCTGGGGCCGCAAGGTCGGCGCTAATTACTGGGGCGAAGGGGCCACGACGCTCGAATGGACCCAAGCCTCGCCGCCCGCGTTTCACACCTACGAAACCCTGCCGCGCGTTCGGTAAAAGAAGGGCCGAGGGACCAGCATGAAGAAAGCCGCACTTGTTACGCCGCATGCCGGCTTTCTGCCGGCCGATGTCGGAGCCTCCGTTGGGGATTACGTCTCGCTTCTGAAGCCCCGCGTGATGTCGCTCGTCGTCTTCAGCGGTCTTGCGGGGCTTCTTGTGGCGCCTGGCCACATTCACCCCCTCATAGGCTTTGTAGCCATCCTCTGCATTGCCCTGGCCTCGGGCGGCAGTGCGGCGATCAATATGTGGTTCGACAGGGATATCGACGCCGTCATGCACCGGACGCGCAACAGAGCCATACCGGCGGGACGGCTTTTGCCCGAAGCCGCGCTCGAGCTCGGCGGTACCTTTATCTTTGCGGCAGTGGCGCTGATGTGGCTGGCCGTCAATGGCCTCGCTGCTTGTCTCTTGGCCTTCGCGGCCGGTTTCTACATTTTCGTCTACACAATGTGGCTGAAAAGGCGTACGCCCCAGAACATCGTGATCGGCGGTGCTGCAGGTGCGTTTCCGCCTGTGATTGGTTGGGCGGCCGTTACCGGCGGCATCGCCTGGCCGGCGGTGGTCCTTTTCCTGATCATCTTCATCTGGACTCCGCCGCACTTCTGGGCTCTCGCCCTTTACCGCAATGAGGATTATCGCCGCGCGCAGATCCCAATGATGCCGGTCATCAAAGGCGAGCGGCGGACAAAGATCGAAATGCTCCTCTATACGCTGCTGCTATTCCCACTGAGCCTAGCGCCGGCCTGGCTCAATATCGCCGGCCCGGTCTATTTCGGCGCCGCTGTGCTTTTGAGCGGCGTGTTTGTGGTCTGCGCGCTTCGGGTGCTTAGGGATAGGACGCATAAGGCCGCCCGGCAGATGTTCGCCTACTCAATTCTCTATCTGACTTTGCTTCTGACCGTACTTATGGCTGAACATGTCGTGCGTGGGATTGGGTCATGACCGCGGATCAGGATCCCCCCTCAGATCTTCCTAAAAATCCCCCTGAGCATCGTCCTGAAGCTTTCACAGGACCACACGACAGCCGTCTTCTGGCCGCCGAACGCCAGCGCCGCCAGCGCCGGCGTAACTGGGCGGTTCTGATCGTGCTCGCGTCGATTGTTGTGCTCATTTACGCCATCACCGTCGTGAAGATCAGGTTGAGCCATACGCTGTGAAAGACATAGATAAGAATACGCGGCTCCTGGTCGGCCTTGTGCTGATC
>JALYJG010000037.1:6874-7926 GCA_030775365.1 Pseudomonadota bacterium | reverse complement strand
GGCTATGGCGGCACCACGAAAAACGGCCAGGCGGCGCCGTCCGTGACGAGCCAGCGCGACGTCACGGTAACGTTTGACGGCAACGTCGATCCCGCGCTGCCTTGGGATTTTGCGCCCGAACAGCGCAGCATCAAGGTAAAGCTCGGCGAGACGGTTATGATTAACTATCGGGCCCACAACCGGGGCGCCGTCACGACTGTGGGTTCAGCCACCGATAACGTCCAGCCTGACAAAGCCGGCAGCTATTTCAACAAGCTTCAGTGCTTTTGCTTCACGAAGCAAACATTGAAAGCCGGCGAAACCATTGAATTGCCCGTGCAATTCTTTGTCGATCCCGCTATGGAAAAAGACAGGGAAGCTGGGGATGTACAAAATATAACTTTGTCTTACACTTTCTATCCAGCCAAGCCGGATGGTAAGGTGGCACCCGGCAAGTAAAGGCTTCTTTCGTTAACTGAACAGGCGAAGACATGAGCAACGATCATCACGATACCGCCCCGCAATACGAGGACAGCTGCATTCCGCAGCCTTATCACCTCGTGAAGCCCTCGCCCTGGCCGCTGCTCGGCGCGCTGGCCGCTGGTCTTATGATGGGCGGCACGGTCATGTTCATGCATAAGGCCGCGATCCATCTCGGCGGTATCTCGATCGATCTCGGCTGGAAAGCCCCTATGATCGGCCTTGTCGGCGTGATCGCCATCATGTTCGTCTGGTGGCGCGACATCATTCACGAATCCATTGTCGAGAAGGCCCATTCGCCTGTCACCCAGATTGGACTGCGCTACGGTATGGCGTTGTTTATCGCATCTGAGGTGATGTTCTTCGCCGCCTTCTTCTGGGCCTATTACAGTGCCGCCCTCTATCCGGGCGATGCGATCGGGCATGTCTGGCCGCCGGCCAACATCAAGACATTCGATCCTCTCGACATGCCTTCGATCATGACGCTGATACTGCTGCTATCCGGCACGACCGTCACCTGGGCCCATCACGCCGTTCTCGAGGGGGACAGGGAAGGGCTCATTCAGGGACTGGCCTGCACGGTCGCTTTAGGT
>JALYJG010000037.1:0-6864 GCA_030775365.1 Pseudomonadota bacterium | reverse complement strand
ATTTGCTTTTCCTGCTGCCAGGCTTTCGAATATCACCATGCCCAGTTTGGCCTCAAGAGCGGCATCTTTGGCTCGACCTTTTTCATGGCGACGGGATTTCATGGTCTGCACGTGATTATCGGCACCATTTTCCTAGCCGTCTGCCTCTTTCGGGCGCGGCGCGGGGATTTCACTTCCGACGCTCATTTCGGTCTCGAGGCCGCCGCCTGGTACTGGCACTTCGTCGACGTGGTCTGGTTGTTCCTGTTCATTTCGGTCTACTGGTATGGAGCAGCGCCTACTGCCGTGGCGCCTTAACGCCGCACCCCGTAAAAGCACTGGCCCGTAAAGCGCTCCCCGTAAAGCAGTGACCGCGTAACGCTGCGTACTCTTGGCTCACAGGCCGCCTAGCGTTGAAGCGTCTTTGAGGGCAAACGCGACAAATTGATCAGCAGCAAGGTCAGGAGTGTCAGGGCGCCGGCCTGATGCAAGGTCGCTAACGTGATTTCCGCATGGGAAAGTAGCGTGGCAAGACCGAGGCCCACCTGCAGAAACGCCATAGCACCCAGTGAGGCGCACCAGGACCGGTCGGTGCCTGTCGCTCTCCGCCAGCGAAGGCTCACCCAGCCCAGGACTGCCAGCAATGTCAGCGGACCAAGCCAGCGATGGATGAATTGAACGAGGGCCAGATTCTCGAAGGCGTTGATCCATGTCGGCCGAAGGGTCCAGGCAGCGCCTGGGATGATCTCACCCTCCATCAAGGGCCAGGTGTTATAGGCCTCGCCGGCATGCAGCCCGGCCACAAAGGCGCCCCAAATCATCGTGATGCTTAAAAGAGCGAGCACGAGCCAGCCAGAGATGCGCAGGCGGGACGCAACGGAAGCGGAAACGGCGGACGGCACAGCTGTCTGTTTGGGCTTTTCGGAATAGAGGCGAAGCCCGGCCCAGAGCATCAAGGCATAGAGCAGAACGGCAAGTCCGAGATGGAGAGCCAGGCGGTAGGGGCTAACGCTCGTACGCACCGCAAGCCCGCTTTCGACCATGAACCAGCCGACGAAGCCCTGCAGGCCGCCGAGAAAGAAAATGGCCGCAAGCTTCAAGGCGAGCCGAGGAGCTATGGTTCCGCGCCACAGGAAGTAGATGAACGGAATTGCGAAGACGGCGCCGATGAGCCTGTCGCAGAAGCGGTGCAGCCATTCCCAGAAGTAAATTTCCTTGAATTCCGCCAGCGTCATGCCGCGATTGAGGATCTGATATTGCGGAATTGCCTGGTAGGCCGTGAAGGCTTTGGCCCAGGCCGCTGCGTTCAGCGGCGGCAGTGTGCCCATAAGGGGCTTCCAGTCTGTGATGGAAAGTCCGGAGCCGGTCAGACGGGTAATCGCGCCCAAAACGGCCGTGACAAACACCATGCCGCAGCAGATGAACAGCCATATAGCCACAGGGCGTGTGTTCGGTTTCGGCATTGGGCTCTTGTCTCTCGTGTTCTCAGCGGCCCGCTTGCAAAGGGCTCTCATGCGATCCTGGTTTTTCGCGATCCTGGTTTCGCGATCCTGGTTTCACGATCCTGGTCCGGAGCTTATGCGTCCGATCGCATGACGACCTGCGAGGCCCTTAAGCCGGAACGTATGGCACCTTCGATTGTCGATGGCAAACCTGTCGCTGTCCATTCCCCTGCCAGGGCAAGATTTTTCCAATTGGTGTGGGAGGTCGGCCGGCGCCGGTTTTGCTCAGGGGTAGCTGCGAATGTCGCATATTTCTCGCGGAAAATGCGATGAGGCGGGACCTTGGCGGCATCGAGATCGTAAAGTTTGGCAAGCTCTTGCCATATATAACCGGCCATTTCACGAACGGGATAGGCCTCGTAGCGCTCGGCGCAGCTGACGGTCACGGACACGACGCCGCTCCGCACGAAGACCCATTCGGCAACGCCGCCTATGATGCCCGTAAACCCCGCAGGATTTCGCGGAACTTCAACCCGGTAATGCGCGTTGAGGATCGAACGGAAGACACCTGGCGTCGTTACCGTCGGCAGAAGATCCCGTGTCACCCATGCGGGCAGGGCCAGTATCACCCAGTCTTGCGGTTGGATTTCCAGAACGCCCTGATTGAAATGAAGTTCGCGTACGGCGTTGGCCGCCATTTTGATCGCGCCCAGCCTGTGGCTAAAACGCGTGATGACGCCTTTCTTTTGTAGCAGCGCCATACACGGGTGGATAAAGGTCTCCGAAAGCCCGATCTGTGGGATCAGGGGGACGCAGGCTTTGCCTCCGGCGCCGAAACTTTGTTTGAAAATATTGGCCAGCAGCTGCGCGGAAGCCGCATCGGGCTCTGTGTTGAGGGCTCCTATGACGAGCGGCTCCCAGAAGCGTCGGTAAAGAGCGGTGCGCGTATCGAGCCGCCCGGCGACCGTGTCGGTTGGGCCAGCTGTCAGTATCTTGAGCCCGGAGAGGTAATCAAGCGGTTTCGTGCCTGGAATGCGCGATCCCTTGTCAAAGATCCACCAGGGGAAACGCCCCTGGTTCATATGTACGACCCAGCGCTCGCCATTGGCGAGATCCATAAACGGAAAAGTGGGCGTGCCCGGCCCACCCATCGTATCTAAAGCCCCTGTGAGGAACAGATAATCCTGAATGCCGGCATTTCCCGACAAAACCAAATGGTTGCCGTTGTCGATCAGGCAGCCGAGTTCCCGGTCCATGAAAGACCGGCAGCGGCCCCCCGCAAACGGAGCCGCCTCATACATCACGACCTTTTCCCCGGCCAGCGTCAGCTGTAAAGCCGCCGACAGTCCGGCCAGTCCTGCGCCTATGATATGGGTGTAACGGGAACTCATACGTTTCCCACGGGAGTTTTGGCCAGTAGTGTTCGCAGCGCCAGCCATGCTTTCTGCCATTTCGGTAAGCTGACGCGCGTAAAAGGATCGCCCCAGTTGAGGCGCAGAAGCCGCTCGAGAATAGCGCCATAATAGCCGCGCATAATGCGCGCCGGGCGCATCGCCTCATCCGAGCATGCCCGCATGAATTCGTCCGCAGCCCTGAAATGCGTCATCGCTTCGGCGGCGAGGTCGCGACATACCGCCGGCAGTTGGGGGTCCTCCAGAACGGCACGCGGTACCCTTGAGGCGATGCCGTGCCGCGCCAGAAACTCTTCCGGCAAATAAAGCCGGCCGCGGGCGGCGTCTTCGCCAAGGTCGCGCAGGATATTGGTCAGCTGGAACGCACGGCCGAGATGATGCGCGACCTGCATGGCCTTCGCGCCGGAATCGCCGAACACCCGCACTGAGATACGCCCCACCGCGCTCGCGACGCGATCGCAATAGACGTCGAGCGTCCGCATATCCGGTGCGCAGATCGTCGTCGCCGAATCCATTTCCATACCGTCGATGATCGCCTGAAAATCCTCTTCGACTAACTGGAAAGCCGGGATCGCCGGTGCCAGCGCTACCGTGATGCATTCATCGGTGGCGCCACGCGCGAACAGATCGCGGATGCGCTCGCGCCAGCTTTGCAGGCCTCGTTCGCATTCTTCCTGCGTCGGGCTATCATCAGCTATATCGTCGACCTCGCGGCAGAAGGCGTAGACCGCATACATGGCTTCGCGCCGGGCGCGGGGCAGCGCCATCATTCCCGCGTGAAAGGATGTGCGCGAAGCTTTGACGCGCGCCTTAACTTCGGCGATGGCGCGAGAATAGGGAACGCTAAGGCTCATGGCGTATGTTCTGCTTCAGAGTCCGCCGAGCGCCGTCAGGCGTTCGCGCCGTTCGGCGTAGCGGCCGCCAAGGAAAGGGGTTTTAAGAAACACATCGAGGCAGTCAAGCGCTACCTGGATGCCCGTGATATAGGCTCCGACGACGAGGATATTGGCATCATTATGCTCGCGCGCGAGGCGCGCCATCGTTGAATTCGTGCAATGCGCCGCGCGCAGCACGCTGTAGCGGTTGGTGGTCATGGCCATCGCATGGCCCGTGCCGCAGATCAGAACGCCAGCGGCAGGCTGTCCGCTTTGCATCTCTGCAGCCATTTTCTGGGCGAAATCGAAGGCGTCGCAACGTTCCTCGGAATGGGTGCCGAGATCGAGAGAGGTGAAGTTATGTTTCTGCAGCCATTCGACGAAAAGGGATTTCAGGGCAAATCCACGATGGTCGGCGGCGATGGGAACGACAAGATTGGGCATAAAGAAATCATAATCCCCAACACCGCCGCTGCCAAGCCATTTAGGAAAGGCCGATGCGTTTTCCTAGCCGGCCTTAGAAAGCTGGAAGTCGTACGGCTCGCCGACTTCATCCGTCGAAGCCAACACATCGGCCTTGGCTGAACCCTTGTCTTCGGTTTCTTCGGCGTCCAAAGGCTGATGGGCCTGCATCTGGCGTGCCATTAAGGCGATCAGTGTGCTCGCCATGCCGAATAGCTGAGCGGCTTCCTCGACAGCGACCCCCGTTTCCGGCGTCACGAGCGGGTTGCGATATTGGTCCTTGATCTGCGCCAGCATCTGCACGACGCGCTTGTCGGGACGCGGGGTCTTATCCTCTTCATCGGCCATAGCGACGAGCTTTTTGATGTAAATCGCGTAGTTGCGTTCGCCCTTGGCGGCGGCTGTGCCGGCGAAGGACTCGTAATAAGCACGCAGCATGATTTCAACAGCCCGCAGCGTATGGATCGCCGCTGCCGTTCCGAGGCCGAAGGCCAGCGAGCGACCGGCGGAATCGAATTCGGCTTGTGCCGCATTTGGGATCGTCGAGCGCAGGTTGCCGCCAAAAATCTGCCGAGCGTTTTCGGCGAGCTCATAGGTCGAGTAGATGCCGCACTTCTCGGCAACATAGGTGGGCACGCGATTGAGTTCAGCCGCGAAAGCGTGCTCGAATTTCTCGACCAGCGTGCGGATCAGCGACATCTCATGCGGATCCATCATGCCTTCGCCGGCGGATGGCTTCAGCTGTTTCGTTGCCGGATCAATAAAGGATCTGTTGAACAGAGAGCCGATTTTGTTCAGCAGGCGCGTGGCGTCGCTGCGCGAAGTCTGCAGCGGAAAATTTTCGTCCTTGATGAGCGTGTCCAGCAGCGTCTGCGTTTCGGCTAGGGGCGCAAACATGTCAGCGACCCGCTGGGTGCTCGCGTCGAACAGGTTGTGCAGTTTGGAGCCGAGTTCATAAAATCTATAAGCGTTGAGTGGCTGCATTGAAAAATCGCTTTCGTTGTTGTTCTTGACAGGCGTGACGCCGAAAATGTCGTTGCTCGAATAGGCCGTTTTTCGTGTGACGTTTCTTGGCATTGTTAGTCGACAAAAACAAGCCTGAATTCGTTATATTTGGCAACGAATGGACCCTGGTCGCGCAAGAGTTGGTCGCTCGCCAGCGGCCCGCGATCGCGCCATGGTTAATGCAAGCCATATCAGAACGTTACGGGAAGCACTTCCAAGGGCAGCCTGTGGATAACCCGCTCAGACCTTTTCGCCTTTTTTGCGTGAGGCCTCAGAAGGTATGCGCATGGCGCCCGAGCTTGGCGGTTTGAGCCTTGCGCCGCTGGGCTGACGGAGAACGCCATAGAGTTCGAGCCGGTCGCCGATCAAGTCGTAACCGAGGTCGTGGGCGATCTTGGCTTTAAGCTTTTCGAGCTCTTCATGCTGGAACTCGATCACCTTGCCGCTGTTGACATCGATTAAATGGTGATGATGTTCCTCACGGTTTTCTTCGTATCTGGCGCGGCCGTCGCCGAAATCATGGCGCTCGATGATATTGGCGTCTTCATAAAGACGCATGGTTCTGTAGACCGTAGCGATACTGATCTTAGGATCGATCGAAGAGGCTCGCCGATAGATCTCCTCGACGTCTGGATGGTCATGGGCTTCAGATAGCACGCGGCTGATGACCCGGCGCTGCTCGGTCATTTTGAGGCCGCGTTCCATGCATATCTTTTCAAGCCGTGAGGTCATGCACCCGACAATAGACCGGAATGAGGGACCGAGTCACGCCCGACCAAGCCGCCTTTAGGCCTCGCCAGGGGTCTAGCGCGCCCCTCTAGCCGGCCCGTCAAAGCCGCGCCGAGCGCGGCTGAAATGCCATGGGGTGGCGGGTGGTGGCCGGGTCACTCTCTCGGCCCATAAGCGCTGGGCGCTCGCCTGCTTTTCCCAATCGGCAAGCTGCTGGACTGCTGTGTCCCGATCCACCAAATTGTCGATAAACACGCTGGGTCGTTCAGTGGGTCGTGCTGAAAAGCTGTGGCGTATCTCGAGCTCGCGTAGCCGGTACTGATCCTTGCCCGTCTTGCGGGCCTCGGCCCAGCGCGTGCGCGTCTCGTACTCTATATAAAGCGGACTTCCGCGGGCGCTAACGTCCTGAAGGTCTCCGGCCGACACGGGAATTGGTCGCGACAGACGGCGGGTTTGCATCAAAGCCGGCATTTCCGGCGTTCTTTCAAGCCGCAGGACTTCGCGGGAAGCTTGATAAAAATCGTTTACGGTAAGTTGGATTGGAAATGCCATCACAAACCTCAAAATTGAGCCGAAATATCAATAAGACTTATATACAAAAAAGGAGGGATGGTAAACCACCCCTCCTGTCTGCCAGGTAAACAGAAGCTTGGAACGTCTTACGGCAAGAGAGGCGACCAGGCAGGGTCGGACGCATCCGTCGGCGTCGCAATTTCCCGCTCGTTATTGCCCGTCAGGTCAACCGTGTAGAGATGGGCGTTATGGTCGCGCCCACTGCTGGCCGGCAAGTCCTTGAAGAACATCAAGACGCGCCCGTTCGGAGCCCATGTCGGCCCTTCCGCGTGGAAGGCTTCGGCGAGTTCGCGCTCACCCTTACCGTCCGTATGCATGACGCCGATATAGAAGTGCCAGTCATGCAGTTTCGTGAAAGCGATCAAGTCGCCGCCCGGCGACCAAACA
>JALYJG010000036.1 GCA_030775365.1 Pseudomonadota bacterium | reverse complement strand
GCTCTACCTTGTGCAGATTCACCTCACCCAGATCGGCTAATTCTCGGCCCCAACTGGTCTGAATGACGAAGCGATGACCAAAAACGTCAGTCACGGACCCCTTAATGGTCAGAAGGCAAAGTGGGTCATCGTTGTTATGGAGATCATGATTCATAGCAGAGCCTTGCATTGTTCCCAGTTCCCATTGGCAAAGTTTTGGTCGACGATTTCGAAGAGACTAAAAGACAAACTCGACAGAGTGCGTCAAAGACAAAGCTGCCGCAGGAGCGATAAAAAAGCCATTCAAGTTTGCGACAACGCAAATAACGGCGCCGAATTCTACTTGGCGCCAGTTTCCTATTTCAAATTTATGCTTTCGACTGAATGATTTGCTGACCACAAGACCGGTTCAACACTTACGAATGAGGGTATGTCATGGCACACAAGAAATTAGTTCTCGGAGCTGTCGGTATGGCCGCTTTAGCTTTGTCCGCCTGTAGCTCAAGCGTCGGCGATGGTTCGCGCCCGCCCCGCAACACGACTATCGTGGTACCTCCGGCGGCTAGCAGCAGCACAAGCAGCACGACAACGACGACGACAACGGATCCCTACTAACTCCACGCGCTTGTGCTCACGACTAAGGAGCTCGACAGAGGTCTCGGGCGGCGGCGTTCACTTGAGTCATAACCTGACCAGAGAAAACAACGCCGTCGCCCGAGACCGGAAGCCCGCCCGTCTCCATGATATGGGCCGTCCAGGTGTTGCACGTATGAAAGAGGTTGTACTCGCTGCGAGCCGAGTAGAAGAGCCCGTCCGGGTCATGGCTGCGCGCCACGATACGGGGCTGGCCGGTTGCGTCTTTTGACAGTTCCTTCCAGATTTCCCTGCTAATTTGTCGTGCACCCTCTGCTGACACCGGCAGCGCCACTACCTCACCGGGCGCGTAGGCCTCGAAAGGCGTAACACTCAGGCCCACCACATGTATAACGGCCGGTCCCGGGACGGGGCCGAGAAAGTATTCACTTATTGTGTCTGGCGGCGCCGTAAAGAAGGTCTGTTTGCCATAACCCACCATTAGGACCTGCGCGCCCCTGAAAACATCGCGATAAAACGCCAACTCAGGTCCGAGCTCGGTGACGGGTAAGCCCAACTCCGCGTGCCAGCCGGCCTCGACCACATAAATCAAATGGCCCTTTGTTGCCGAACATGGTGGCGGAAGCTCACCGGCGCACGAACTCAAACCCATGAGTCCCCCGATCAATAACAGGCGTATCAAATGCATGAACTCATCCGCCACTGGTACGGTTCTCCGCCGGCACCTGCTCAGCCGCTGTGGGGCGCCTGCCATAGCGCAGACTGAGCAATAATTTATGGCCGAGGCTGCTATCCCAGTTAAAGCTGTTTTGGAGAACCACGACAGCCGTGTTGTTGCCAGTGTCCATGCCAAGATAACTTGTGTAACCGCCGACAATGCCGATCTGATAGGTGATCGGCTGGCCCGCGACGTCGTCGACGATCCAGCTGACGGCGGCGGCCCTTTCAGGTTGCGGAACGCGCACTACCGTGTCGCTCGCCAACACCGCGTTCAGGGGGGTTTTATGTCCCTGGAGGTGGGCAGCGGCAAAGGCAAGCAGATCGCGAGCGTTCGAATACATACCGGCTGTGCCTTCCATAACCGGGGTGAACGACCAGTCGGGAACAGGTGACCCGCGCGCAATGAACTTCGGCTGATCGCCGGCGTAGCCCCGTGCGCGATTGCCACGACACGGCAAATCGCCCGGGACAAAGCCCGTGCAACGAAGGCGTAGCGGGCTGATAATTTTCTGTTCGATAAGACGTTCGGCCGACTGCCCTGTCCGCCGCTCAATGACATAGCTAAGGAGTCCATAGCCTATGTTCGAGTACTGCGGGCGCCCGGGGTTATCCGCCTCAAAATCCGCGAGATAATTCAGAAGATAATCGCTCGTGAAATGCCGGTAGAAGTTCTCGCCATCGAATAGGTATTCAACGAAGTACCGCAGGGTCCGCAACGATAATGGCTGCCGCGGTAGGCCTGAGGTATGTGTGGCTAATTGCAGCACCGTGATCTGCGCAGCGTCCCGGCTCAAGGGGGTCTCCAGCGGTAGCAAATCCCTTAGCGTGTCACTCCACGACAAACGTCCTTCGCTCACAAGCAACGCCGTGACGGCCCCCAGATAACCCTTGCTCAGCGAGCCTATCGCAAAAAGGGTATCGCGGTCCGGCGGCCGACCGGTCCGTTCGTCGGCGACGCCATAACCAAAAAAGCGCATCCCGCCATCCGGCAAACGTACGCCCACAAGGAGGCCTGGCGTATGCCCACTCTCAACCAACGGAGCCGCAAGCCGGTCGACTTCGGACGAGAGATCGGACCATGCGTGACGTGACGCCTCTATATCATCGGCCCTGAGCTCGGTCGTCGTCAGAGGACCGCAACCGGCCAGAAGAGCGCAGAGGGCGCACAGCACTATCGTTGGCAGACCGCGCATGCTAGCCGACTTTCCCGTCAAACTCGTTTGAATATGAGAGAGGTATTAATGCCGCCAAACGCAAAATTGTTCGATATCAGGTGTTCGATCTCGAGATGCCGGGGCGCGTTCACAATGTAATCAAGGGCTGCACATCGTTCATCCACATTCTGCAGATTGACCGTCGGGCAAAACCACCCTTCACGCATCATCTCAATGGACAGCCAGGCCTCGATCGCGCCGCAGGCGCCGAGCGAATGCCCAAAGAATCCCTTGAGTGAATGGATAGGAATGCGTGCGCCGAATATTTTGTGGGTCGCCTGCGTTTCGGCGATGTCGCCCCATTCCGTCGCCGTGCCGTGGCCGCTCACGAAGCCAACGGCCTCCGGCGGCAGCCCAGCGTCCTCAAGCGCCAAACGAAGAGCGTGCTGCATCGTCGAAGCCTGCGGCTGTGTGACATGGCTGCCATCGCTGTTGCAACCGAACCCGACAAGCTCCGCATATATGCGCGCGCCGCGCGCTCGTGCATGATCGAGCTCTTCCAGCACTAGCGTGCCAGCCCCCTCGCCGATGACGAGGCCGTCCCTGTCCCTGTCAAAGGGGCGAGGCGTCGTTTCGGGATGGTCATTCTTCGTACTCGTAGCGAATAGCGTATCAAAGGTCGCGGCGTCCGTGATGTCCAACTCCTCGGCCCCGCCCGCAATCATAATGTCCGCTCGGTTCAGCCGGATGGATTCATAGGCATAACCGATGCCCTGACTGCCGGACGTGCACGCGCTCGAGGTGGGAATGATGCGTCCCGTGATGCCGAAGAAAAGACCGATATTCACGGCCGTCGTGTGACACATCATGCGTATGTAGTTCGTAGCCGTCAGATTTTTGGACTCGCCGTGCATTTTAAGTTCATAGAAGCCAAGGACCGCGTCCGGACTGCCGAAGGAAGATCCGTAAGCGATGCCGGTACGTCCCGCCTGCAGCACGGGATCGTCCGTCAAACCGGCATCGGCGATGGCGTGTTCCGAAGCGCTAACCGCCATAGCCGCGACGCGCCCCATCGTGCGAAGTTTTTTGCGGGGGTAGCGGTCGCCGACGGAAAAGTCGCGAGCGGGGGCCGCGAGCCTCGTATGCACCCCGGTAAACCGTCTCCACTCGTCCATATAGCGCACGCCCGTCCGGCCGGCCGCAAACGCGGCGCGGATCGTCGGCCAGTCCCTTCCGAGCGCTGTAATGCCCCCCATGCCAGTGACGACGACGCGGCGCATCAGACCATGCCTCCGTTGACCGAGATGACCTGCCGCGTGATATAGCTCGCCTCGTCCGAACAGAGAAAAGCAACGGCGGCTGCGACCTCCTCGGGTCGGCCGAAACGTCGCATCGGAATCATTTGCGCGACCTCATCCTTGGGAAGCTCAGCTGTCATTTGCGTCTCAATCACACCCGGCGCTACGCAATTGACGGTGATGGCGCGCTTCGCCAACTCAATCGCTAGAGCCTTTGTCGCTCCTATAATTCCTGCCTTGGCCGCGCTATAATTAACCTGGCCTCTGTGACCCACCAGGCCAGAAACCGATGACAGCGTGACAATGCGTCCGCCTTTCCGCTCGGACACCATCGGCATGACCAGGGGCCGCAAGACATTATAAAAACCATCGAGATTTGTCCGAAGCACCGCGTCCCATTCGTCCTTCTCCATGGCTGGGAACGCGTTGTCGCGGGCAATGCCGGCGTTAAGGACGACGCCATAATAGGCGCCTTGCTGTTTGAGGTCTTCTTCAAGCACACGGCTGCACTCATCGCGATCCGCGATATCGAAAGACAGGACGCGGCCTTGCACGCCTTCGTTCGCGACAGCGCTTAACGTTTCTTCGACGCCCTGTTTGTCCTTGCCGTAATGCAAGACTAAATTGAACCCATCGCGCGCCAAACGCCAGGCGATCGCGCGACCGATGCCCTTACTCGCGCCCGTCACAAGAATGGTTTTGTCCATAAAGACCTCTTAGGAAAGATGGAAGGCAGCCGCAGCGTCCTCCGGCTGATATAAATTTAACTGCGCCGACGCTATTTCCACACCCTGGCATATAATCCGGCAATCAAAGACGCCCATCCCTTCCTGGCGCAAGATTTCTCTGGCCGTTATGACAAGCGCATCTCCCGCCCGGAACCAATCCACGCCCGCATGGTAGTTCCTCGTTCCAAGAAGAAATCCCATACGCACCGGTTGTTGCAACGCCAAGGCCTCAAGACCCGCATAGGCACCGCAGGTCTGCGCCATGTATTCAAGGCCCACATAGGAAGGCACGCCTTGTTGGGGCACAAAAAACGGAATGTCGCGGCGCACATTGAGGCGCGTGCCGACATAGCCATTATCCCACTCCAAAACAGCGTCAAGCAGCACCATCGGCGCGCCATGCGGCAACAATTCGGCCACCGAGTGAGCGCAGCCCCGCATCACGACGTCCCCATAATGAGGGCTACATTGCTGCCGCCGAAGCCGAAAGAGTTGCTGAGCATGGCCGTCGGCGAGCTGTGTCTCAGAGGTGTACCGACATCGACGAGATTGAGCCGCGGAAAGGCGGGGTCATGAACCTTGTCCCAGATGTGAGGGGGCAGAACGCCCCGGTTAAAGACAGGGTGGAGCGTGAGCCAGAGAAAAGCCGCCTCACAGCCGCCCGTGGCGCCGAGCATATGGCCTGTCATGCCTTTGGTGGAGCTGCAAGGTGTTTCGGCCCCGAAAACAGCGGCGACGCCGCGCGCTTCCATAGCATCATTCAGAACGGTCGCCGTGCCGTGCAGATTGATATAAGCGATGTCCTCAGCACCGAGGCCAGCGTCGGCCAGGGCCAGAAGCATGGCATCCCGCGCGCCACGACCGTCCGGATGCGGCGCCGTAAGATGATGCGCGTCCGAGGCTTCGCCGAGGCCGAGGAACGCGATTGGTGCGGCATTGGCATCGGGGCTGGCCTCCGCCGTCATCAAAAAGACCGCCGCCCCTTCCCCAATCGTCAAACCGTCACGGTTGACGCTGAACGGATTGCATCGGTGCTGCGACACCAATTCGAGCGCGTCGAAGCCATTCAGCGTCATCCGGCAAAGCGTATCGACCCCGCCGACGATCGCGGCATCGACCAGGCCGGCCCTGATCAGTCGGCGGGCGGATCCGAACACCTTGGCACTGGAGGAGCAGGCGGTGGCAACGGTGTAGGCAGGACCTGTGATGCCCAGGAGTTCTGCCGCGAAAGTCGAGGGGCCACTTATCTCCTGCTTATGATAATGAAAACCCGCAGGCCATTGCCCCGTTTGCCGAAACGAGGCGAGAGCAACTTCCCCCGACTCTATCCCGGAGGTGCTCGTTCCTAGGATTATGGCGACCCGGTCGCGTCCATAGCGATCAATGGCCGCCTCGATCGCCGGCCCGATTTCCTCCAGCGCCACTTGTAGCAACCTGTTGTTGCGGCAATCGAGGTGGGCCTGCCGGGTCGGCGGCGGCGGAAGGTCACCGGCAACGGCACCGACACTCACGCGGCGTCCGGGAATGAGATCCTCTCGTTCCGTTATGCCGTCGCGGGCGCCCGCAAAGAGAGAGCGGGCGGTGGCCAGTTTGCCGCGACCAAGCGGCGTCACGACACCGCAATCTTGCAAAAGCAATGGTCCCGTCAAGGCGAGGCCTCCGTCGACTGGATCGACAACTCATAGTTCCAGGCCAGATTGCGGTAATCGATTTGGCCGGACCAGACATCGTCCCCGTGCGACATTTTATAGGTAGCGCGCAAAATTTCATGATCGCCGGCCCGGACCGTTCGCGACATTCTTGTAGCGAGTAAAGTGCCTGCCGAGCCGCGCAAGGCCTGCCGCACGACATACTCTGGCCAGTAGAGGATAACCATATCCGCCAGAATATTTTGCGGCTGCAACTCTGTTGGCACCCAGGGCGCGGATTCATAAGCGATGCTGTCGGCTGTCCAGTTGATACTCACGGCCTTGCGGCCGATCATGTCGAGTGCTGTGAATAGAAAGCGGTCTTTGGTCGCGCTGATACGCCCCTCGAACACGATCGATTGTGGGCCGAAGCGGGCCGTCACCAATTGCGTGGCCTCGACGGCGCGACCGATATCGCCGGGACGCGGTAATGTCAGGATAAGATCAGGTGACAAATGCACAAGGGCCGACGCATTGCCTGTCTCGGACTCTTTCGTCCCGCAGCCACACAAGATCAGCAGTAGCAATCCCGCAACGCCCCGCAAAAGTCTGGGCGAGTGCGGCATGCGGACCATCGGTGCAAGCAGAAAAGCAAAGAAGATACCTATGAGCATTGTTGCCCCAAAATTGTGAACCGCAGCTACGTCGCTTAACGCCAAAAGCCCAAAGGACATAAGCGCCGTGCCGGCCGCCAACGCTACTGCAAGGACAGTGACAGGTTTGCGGTCGCCCGATGTTTCGGCGCAGAACACCGCATAGTCAACGCCAATCGACAAGACCAGGACAAGGGCCATGGCGTCGAAGAACGTAAACGTGCCGCCAAAAAAGGTTCTTAACGACCCAGCCAGGAACACGGCCAGGGAGGGCGGCGCCATGATCCAAAGGCCTTGGCCTACCCCGTAGCGCCACATCAGGAGCGGCGCCATGATGAGCGCTGACAACACAAGCAGAGCCATAGCTCGGCCCCGATACTGCCCGAGCAAGACGCTGAAATCGCCAGCCGGATCGACAAAACGAACGCCAACAAGCCCGCCTGCCGCGGCCCTGAGAGCGGCCGGTTCTGCCGCGCCATCGAGCATGATCACATGCATGACGCCACCATTGGGATCGTCTAAGCGCAACATCGACAGAAACGATAGCGGCGTCCCAGGCCGTACGACATCGGCTGCCGCCAGCGTCGCCGCCCGCTCATCAGGCATGGGGGGCTCCTTCGCAAGACCCAGCAGCTCCGTGTGCCGCCCGAGCAGCGGCTTATAAAGCTTCTCACGCAGCAGAGCCCTGTTTTCATTTTGCCGGGCAGAGGATGGTACATATTGAGACAGGGCTCGAAAGCCCGCCAATGCGCCCTTACCGATAAGGGGGCGGAGCCGTCCGCTGAGCCGCTCTTCGAGCTGCAAAGCGGTCTCATCGTCCTCGGCTTCAACCAGGTAAAATTGGCTGCCTTCGGTTGTGCCTATCAATCTTTGAAGCCGCGCTTGCTCGGCCACGAGATCAGGAGATAGGGACTGCATATGACGCACATCGTCGTCCGAGCGCAAGCCCAGCGCGCCGGCGAGACCAATACACGTGAGGACGATAAGAAGACCTACACGCAATCTGCCGCGGGACGGGCTTTCCCAAAAGCTCAAGAAACGCGCTGTCAGGCCGAGCATCGCCTGCCCGTGCCTTGCGGTTGCGCCGTTATCGAGCCGCGGCAGCCAGACGACAACGGTAGTCCAAGCGGCAATGAGGCCGACAGCCGAGAAAATCGCAATTTGGTAAAGGCCGGGAAACGGTGCGAGCAGAAATGTCAGATAGCCGATCACCGTTGTGGCCGTCCCAATCGTTATACCCATGAAGACCCGTGCTAGCCGCATCTTTGGGGTTCCGGGGCACGGCGCGAAAACCTCCGTGCAATACTGCAGGCTATAATCGACCGCTACGCCGATGAGGCTAACGCCAAACAGGAGCGCTCCGACATGCAACTCTCCAAAAAGGGCTAGGGTCGCGGCGAGCGCCATCAGGACGCCGACGCCGATAACAAGCAGGCTAAGGGCCAGCGGGCGAACCGCCTTGAACACCAGCAAGACCAGAAGAACCGTCCCCAGGGTTGAGACCAGGCCGATGGTCGTTGTCTCAAGCATCGCCTGCTCGGCGCCGGCTTTAGCAAAGAAAACAGCGCCGAGATGCAGTATTTCAAGCCCCGGATGCGCTTCAGCCTGCGTTTTAACCGCCTGCTCAAAAACGGAGGAAAACTGCTTTTGCACGTTCAAGGCAAAGGGCTCGCCCTTGAGTTGCGCTGCTATCAACACCCAGGTTGTGCCGTCATCCTGCGTCGAGAGGAGACCATCGTCGAGCGACAGGTTCGAGAGCGGCGCGGGCAAGCTCGTAAAAAAGGCCGGCATGAGCAGAAAGGGATCCGCATCAAGCAATTTGGCGTTGGCCATGCCCATCATAGCGTAGACTTGCGACAAGGCGCGTGTTGCGAGCGTCTCGGCTTGTCCTTGCCGCAGCACTTCGCGGTCGCTGTCCGCCAAAAGACCGGCTCGATAGGGATAATAAAGCTCACCCAACTGACGCAATCGATCCGCATCAAGGCCGGCGGTCGTGATTTCCAGAAGGCCAGAGGCCTCGAGCTGCGCCTCGATTTGGGATGCGGCCGACCGCGCCCCTAGGCGATCTTTATGGCCGACGAGTATCAAAATTCTTTGCGATAAAGCGCGCACGACCCTATCGTTGACGCGCTGCAAAGCCGGGTTGCGCTCCTCCCGCGGCAGCAGCGCCGTGAGATCGGTGCTGAAATTCAGCCCGGCATGCACCCGCATGAGCATATAACCGCTCGCAACGACCACCAGGACCAGCCAGAGAACGGCGGCCAGTCGGCTCATCGACCGACGGAATCGATCGCGGCCTGCTCGCTTGGGCTAACGGGCGCCCGCGTTACCTGTTCCCCCGAAAAGGTAAGGTAATCGGAATCACCGTCGGGCTTGACGAGCAATGCGCTGGCGACGTAGCGGCTGCCTTTGATTATAATTGAGTTGAAGGGCATGGCGGGATTGTTGGCCTGGCGCGGCTGCAGATCGACCTCCCACTCCCGGTCATCGCCCGCGCGCGTCATGATGAAATCCTTTTCAAGCACGTGCCAGTCGCCGGCTAACACGCCGCCCAGCATGTCGTAGAGATGCAGCAGAAACGGTATTTTTTTGGTTCCGGTTTGCATCACATTTATGCCGCCGACCTCCTGGGCCAGTCCCTTCGGGGTTATGATGCTCGTGGTCGGAAAAGGCTTTTCGATCGCCCAGATCAAACCCTGGCCGGGGGCGACGACAAAATGGCCGTTGGCACGCAAGGGCGCGTTGAAACCTTTCATCTGGCGTTCTTCGGTAAAGCGCCCGCGCAGCACATCGCCGGCCCCAATGATGGCTTGCCCAGGTACAGGGTCTGCCGAGGCGGCAGGGGCCGCGATACATAGCGCAAGAGCGAATAGCAAAAGGCCCCGGAATCCTCGTTTTATCATGAGATGTCCTTTAGCTTATCAGTAAGAGCAGATGGGCATTCTAGGCAAAGTTCACCCGTAGCTGCCTCTACGGCGACCTGAACTGTATGTGCCTTCGTCAACACCTCCCGTGTGACGCTGTCGCAGATAACGTAGCCGATTTTGAGGCGGTTGGCACTCTCAAGAATGGTGGCTTTGACGACAAAGGTCTGCGCAAAGCGAATGGGACGCACGAACTTCACCTGCAGATCAACAATAGGCCAGATATAGCCAGAGGTTTCCATTTCCCTATAATTATACCCAATGCAATCGAGCAATTCGCATCTCGCCTGCTCGAAAAAACGTGGGTAGTTGCCGTGCCAAACGACGCCCATGGGGTCGAGATCGTAGAATTGCGCCGTTATCAAGGTTTCGGTGGCGGTCATAAAGGCGTCCAAAAATCGAAGAAATTATACCATTGAAAGGGATCGATCCTAGCATAATGCTCAAGCCGCGCCGCATATCTCTCGACGCAGTTTCTGAGCCCCTGCTCACGCGCCGCGCGCGACACATTGACGCGTTCGGCGAACAGCTCGAGAGTGACGCGGTAATGACGGCCGTCCTTCAAACAAAATAGCAGGTAAACTGGACAGTCAAGCAAGACACCGAGCACCCAAGGCCCTACGGGAAATGGCGCCGGGGCGCCGAAAAACGGCGCATACATAATGTGCTCTTTATTCCGCACCGGCGTTCGGTCGCCCGCGATGACGACTCGGGCGCCCCCCTCGATACGCTGCTTGAGATCGATAATTGTTTCAGGACCGATATCGGTTACCTGGAGAATATTCATGCCCGCGTCCGGACAGACTTCGTGCAGCAGACGGTTGTAATTGGCGGCATGATGCGTATGGGCCAGCACTGTTACGCGATCACGCAATTTTTTATCCAGCAGCGCATGCGCCAGATTTGTATTGCCGAGATGCGCAACGACGATCAGGCATCCTTGCGGATCGGAATTCATGGTCTCGAAGACATCGGCGCTGTCCGTCGTCAGGACATCGGCCCCCAAACGGCCGCTCCAAGCGCCGAAAACATCGAGTGCGCGGCAGGCGAAGTTCAAAAAGTGCATATATCCGTCCCTGAAGGTCGCCGGTTTTTGCAAGGCGCGCGACAAAAACGCCTGCGAAGCGCGGCGTCTGACGGTCGCCGTCAGGTAGAAATAGAAAACGGCCGGCATAAGAATAAGGCGGCAGCCCCGGGGCCGGAGCGCGCCATAAGCCCAGGCGCAGAGCCGCAACCCCCAAAAGGCGCCGCGCTCGCTTAAAAATGCCCAGCGCCCCCCAAGATCGAGGGCCGGTGGACGGTTCGCAAGAATGGACGGGAGGCGTGACAGCATCGTGACGCAAAGACGCGCATGCATTAGACTTATCCGGATGTTATCGCGGACCATATCGAAATTGGATGTGTTGTTGGCCGGATAGGTGACCTTCACTGGTACCATCACCGGCGGAGTGCCGCGCCAGAACAGCCGGACCATAATGTCGGTATCGAAGTCCATATGCCTACCGATACGCTCCTCGGCCATAAGTCTTGTCACAGGGCCGAGCGGATAGATACGGAAGCCGCACATACTGTCTTTGATGCGGAGAGAGAGGGTCTCGATCCAGACCCAAATATGTGTGACCCAACGGCCGATCGCGCGGGCTTTCGGAACGCTCGCGTCATAAACGGGCTGCCCGCTGACAACGGCCTCAGGACACGCTTCCGCCAGGGCGATAAGGGTAGGGACCGCATCGAGATCATGCTGGCCGTCCGCATCGATCTGCAGCGCGTGCGTAAAACCAGCCGCCACCGCCAGTCGAAATCCTTCCAGCAC
>JALYJG010000035.1 GCA_030775365.1 Pseudomonadota bacterium | reverse complement strand
GAACAAGCATATTCATCCCAACGGTTATTCGCTTCGGCCCATTTGCGCGCCAGCGCTGATTTGTGGCCATTCTTGCAACGCCAGGATCGCCGATTTTGTAACCTTTCGCAAACCAAAGCGTTTTACCACGCCTCCGACTGGCGCGCTTGCTTACGGCGGGCTCAAGCCCGTCAACGCGCTACCGATAGTGTCCCCTGGACGGCGAGCCAAAACCGCGTAAAGATGGGGCCTATGAGCACAGGTTTTTTCGTCCTAATGGTCATTGCCATGGCGGCCGTCCTTGCGGCCCTGGCGATCGGCGTCATCGGCATGGCCAAGGGCGGCGATTTCAATCGCAAATATGGCAATAAACTCATGCAGGCGCGCGTCTATCTGCAGGGTGCAGCTATCGCGCTTTTCCTCTTAGCCGTGCTGTTCGCGAGAAAATAACTCGCCCTGCAGGGCACGGCTGAATTCACGGGGGTTGTCGACGATGACCGCCCCGATTTTTCCGGTACGGCAAAGATTTCTAAGGCGCCGCAGAAATTCTGGCAGCACAAAATTGCCTTTTTCCGTAAACACCCAGGCCGCACATTTCGCATCCGGATAATGCGTTGCGATCAGAATGACCGTGTCTTCGGTCAGGATTTCCTGGGGCATGACAAAATAATCGGGCCTCAACCGCTTAAGCGTCGGATCTCGCAAGGCCTCTTGGGTCAGAGAGGTGTAAAGGCCCTTGCTGCTGGGATACCAGGGAAACAAGGGCTTGCTTGGCTGGTCGGCTGCAATGAATATGGCGCCGATCCTCAATTGCGGCGCCAGAAGCCTCACTCGTTCCAAGGCCGGAAAGTTGAACGAGGAGATAAGCAGGGAGGACGGCGTAATAAGACCCTTTTGCAGGCAGTCCTTAACGATGGCCAGAACCGGCTCTACGACATCGAAGCCCTTGAGTTCAATATTAAGTAGCTTATCGGTTCTTTTGCCGACCATCTCAAGCGTTTCGCGCAATAAAGGTAACGGCGAGCCATCGCTAAGCCGCAACCGCAGCATGTCCGAGGTCGTCATCTGATCGATGCGCCTATCGGCCAGCAAGGCTGCGCTGGGTGCATCCAGATGCTCAGCCGCACAATATTCGACGCCCTTGGCGGGATCGACGTATTTGGCTTCGTGGATCAGAAAAACTTCGCCCTCGGCGTCAGCACACGCATCGGTTTCAAAACCGTCAGCGGCCTCTACCGCTTCTAGAAAGGCGGCACCGCTATTCATAGGCGGGTTGCCAAGAATAGCCCCTCTATGTCCGAGGACAAGCAACGGATGGGGCGAGAAGGTCTCAGAAGAGCGGGCCACGAAAGTCATCCGGATTTTGCTAAACGGTCAATTGTTGTACACAAGGTGCAAAGCCGCTGTAAATGGGCTGGCTCCCTTGAAATTTACTGCCTATACTTGGTTTTCGGCGTCCAGAGAGGAATTAGTCGTGAAAGCGCTCAAGAGTCTTGTGATATCCGGCCGCGAAGTTCTGCCCCTCGTCGAGGGCGGCAAGGGCGTGTCCGTTTCCAACGGCGAAAGCTCGGGCGCTTGGGCAGCCGCGGGTGGTGTCGGCACCTTTTCCGGCGTCAACGCTGACAGCTATGACGAGAACGGCCGCCCGATCCCGCAGATATACAAAGGCAAGACGCGCCAGGACCGCCATAGAGAGCTCATCGCCTATGCGATCAATGGCGGCATCACCCAAGCCAGGAAGGCTTATGATCTGGCCAATGGCAAAGGGCGCATCCATATCAATATTCTGTGGGAAATGGGGGCGGCCGAGCATATCCTCGAAGGCGTGCTCGAAGGCGCGCCCGGCCTCATCAACGGCGTCACCTGCGGCGCCGGCATGCCTTATAAGGTCGCCGAAATCGCCGCCCGCTCTGGATTATTTTATTATCCGATTGTCTCCTCGGCCCGCGCTTTTCGCGCGCTTTGGCTCCGCGCCTATCACAAGCATAGGGATTGGCTTGGCGGCGTCGTCTACGAAGATCCTTGGCTGGCCGGCGGCCATAACGGCCTCTCCAACAGCGAGGATCCGAAGAAACCGGAAGACCCCTATCCGCGCGTGGCCGCGCTTCGCAGCATGATGCGCGAATGGGGCCTTGGCGAGACGCCGATCGTCATGGCAGGCGGCGTCTGGTGGATCTCCGAATGGGACCATTGGCTCGACAATCCCGAGATCGGACCGATTGCTTTCCAGTTCGGCACACGTCCTCTGCTCACGCAAGAGAGCCCGATCTCAAACGCCTGGAAAAAGAAATTGATGACGCTCAAATCGGGCGATGTCTATCTCAACCATTTTTCTCCGACGGGATTTTACTCTTCCGCCGTCAACAACCCCTTCATGAAGGAACTGCAAGAGCGCTCCCAGCGCCAGATCGCCTATTCGCTTGAAGAGCTCGGCGAACATACAGCCCCTTTCCAGATCGGCGCTGTCGGCAAGCCGGTGTTTTTGGCCCCGACCGATTACGAGCATGCGCAAGCCTGGATGGCCGCCGGCTTTACGCGCGCGATGCGCACACCCGACAGCACGCTGATTTTCGTCACGCCTGAGCGGGCGCAAGAAATATTGGCCGATCAAATCGCGTGCATGGGCTGTCTCTCGGCATGCCATTTTTCGAACTGGTCGCAAAACGAAAGCGGCACTACAGGCCGGAAGCCCGATCCGCGTTCCTTCTGTATTCAAAAAACGCTGCAGAACATCAGCCATGACGGCGATGTCGAATCGCAGCTGATGTTCGCCGGCCACAACGCCTATCGCTTTGGCAATGATCCCTGGTATGCGAATGGTTTTATACCGACCGTCAAGCAGCTGGTCGAGCGTATCCAGACCGGTTTCTAGACGCCGCCCCGCCGCCGGAGCCACAAAAAACCTGATGGCCAGTTAACATGCGCTGTGCCATAAAATTTGAACGTGTTTGCCCAAGACCGCGATAACAATGGAGCCTGTCATGACGTTTGAACTTCCGCCGCTGCCTTACGCCCCCAACGCGCTCGAGCCCTACATGTCGGCGAAAACTTTTGAGTTTCATCACGGCAAACATCACAAAGCCTATGTGGACAACCTTAATAAATTCGTCGTCGGCACGCCGTTTGAAAAAGCCAGTCTCGAAGACATCGTGCGCGATTCTTTCGAAGGCAAGGAATATCAAAAGATATTCAATAATGCGGCTCAAGTCTGGAACCATACGTTTTTCTGGAACTGCATGAAGCCGCAAGGTGGCGGCAAGCCCACCGGGGATGTCGCTCAAGCGATCGACAAAGCCTTCGGTGATTACGGCACATTCGCTGCCAAGTTCAAGGAAGCGGCAATAGGCCAATTCGGCTCCGGCTGGGCCTGGCTTGTGAAGGGCGAAGACGGCAAGCTTGGGATAGCCACGACATCGAATGCGGGGACGCCGCTTGCACAAGGTCAGAAAGCGCTTCTGACCTGCGATGTGTGGGAACACGCTTATTATCTTGATTATCAGAACCGCCGCCCCGATATGGTGCAGGCCTTCCTCGATAAGCTTGTGAACTGGAACTTTGTCGCCGAGAACCTCTCCGCCTAACCAGGTAGGCGTCAAAGTCTCGCAAGGCAGGTCCTGAGATTTTCTAGCCGCGTCAGGACGGGCAGCGAGAGTAGCGCGCGGCCCCGGTCTCTTTCTTTGCGGAGGCTCCTTCGCGCAAAACCAAACGCCACAAGCCGCTGCCTCGATTAGCGCAAAGCGGCGCGGCGTAGCCGGTCGTTGATCGCTGCCCCAAGCCCAGCCTCGGGCACGCGCATCACGGCAATACCGCTAAAGCTCGGATCATCCAGCTTGCGCAACATGGAAAAGAGATTGGCGGCCGCCTCGTTCAAATCCCCATCCGGGCTGAGGTTCAGGCGCTTGGCTCCCCCTTTGATACCGAAATCGGGCCCGAAGGCGAGAAGCGCCTCGCTATCCATTATGAATTCCACATTCAGCCGCAAGGGCAGATCCGGCGCGTAATGGCTGGCTAGCTGGCCTGGGGATGAGCGCGCCTGATCACCCTCTCCGCTTGTGAGCTCATCGACAGAACCAAGTATTTTTTCGAGCTGCTCTCTTGTGACGCCGCCATGCCGTAGGATCGCCGGTCGCGTCAAAGTCAAGTCGAGAACTGTGGATTCGAGCCCGACTTTCGAGCGGCCCCCGGCCAGGATGAGCCCAGCTTTCTCGCCCAGCGCCTCGGCCACGTGCAGCGCTGTCGTGGGGCTGAGTTTGCCGGAAAGATTAGCGCTCGGAGCGGCGATGGGCTTGCCAAAGGCCCGCAATAAGGCCTCAGCCACCGGATGGGCCGGCAGGCGCACAGCCAGCGTATCAAGACCAGCGCTGGCCAGAAGCGAGACAGAGCTATCCTTGCGCCTTGGCAATACGAGCGTTAGCGGTCCTGGCCAAAACTGGCTGGCCAGCAGGCGAGCCGTATCGTTCCAGACGATATGGCTGTCGAGATCGGCCGTCGAACTGATATGAATAATAAGCGGATTGAATTGGGGCCGGCCTTTGGCGGCATAGATTGCGGCCACCGCCTCGCCGTTGGTCGCATCTGCGCCCAGCCCATATACTGTCTCGGTCGGAAAGGCGACAAGCCCGCCCTGTTCCAAAAGCTGAGCCGCCCGCTCGATCGACGGTGCTGTCGCCGGCAAGACAGGCTGCATGTCAGGCCGCTTTCTGCTCTTGCGAACGGCCTTTAGAGATTGGCCACAGCTTTTTTAACATCCTCGACATGCCCTGGGACATCCACTTTCCGCCAGACCGCGCGAACGACACCGTTGCCGTCGACAAGAAATGTCGACCGCTCGATGCCCATATAGGTGCGGCCGTAAAGGCTCTTCTGCACCCAGGTACCGAACGCTTTCGCAACTTCGGTCTTTTCGTCGGAAGCGAGCGGGAAAGTCAGACTGTATTTCTTGCCGAACTTCTCATGACTTTCGATGCCGTCTTTCGAAACGCCGATGACCGTGAGGCCGAGCTTGTCCAGTTCAGGTAACGCGTCGCGAAAGCCGCAGGCCTGGGCCGTGCAGCCCGAGGTATCGTCTTTCGGATAAAAATAAAGCACGAACGGTTTGCCCTTGAGGCTCGCCGCGCTCACTTCGCCGAGATCGGTCGCCGGCATCTTGAAGTCCGGAACAGGCGAGCCCACTTCGGGGCCGAGGGCAACAGACTCTGTGCGCGGAGCCGCTTTTTTGGCGGATTTCAAGGATGGCGGGGATTGCAGGGCTTTCGGTTGAGCGGGAGCTATTTTGGATTTGGAAGGTTTCGAGTTTTTGGCCGTCAGAGATGGCTTTACAACTTTCGCTGAACTGACCGCTTTTGCCGCTATCGCTTTTGGCGTTGGCTTGCCGATTTTTCGAGATGCTTTTGGGCTGGATTTTGGGACCGATTTTTTGAGTGCCGGCCGGGCAACTTTCTTTGAGAATTTCTTTGCCGCTGTCTTGGTCGTAGTTTTTGTCGCTGTCTTTGCCGTCGTCTTGGCCCTTGTCTTCGACCTTAACTTGGCGGCGCTCGCTTTTGATTTTTGGATTTTTTTATTAGCTTTTGCGGCGCTGCTTGCGGACTTCTTAGAAGTCTTGGTGTTAACCTTGCTGGCCATCGGTTTTCCTCCTGGGAAATAGCTCTCAGACAACGCGACCCCTCTTGCATTGTCAAGGATATCCTCGCAACATTGGCCTATGATGCGCAAAAAAACCGCCTTATTTAACCGCTCACGCACACTGCCAACCGAGCCGTCGCCTCTCAACATTCCCTTTGCTACCCTGGTTTTGGCGGCGCTGGTAATCGCGGTTTTTCTGGTCATAGGCTTCAAAACTCACATGAGCGCCCCCACGATGACGCTTGTGGGTTTTTCGGCCCTTACGGCTGTTCTCGCAGTTATGACCTTCCTGCTCGAGCGGCGCGTCCGCCGGCAAGGCAATGATATCAGGCAGCTAAGGCTCGTCGCCGAACGGCTTCAGGCTATTCTGGGCGCAACCCCCGGCGGCTATTGCCTCTTTACGCCGCAAGGGATCTTGCGTGAGACGGCGCGTGTACCGGCGGTCCTCGGTATTGAAAAGGTAACTCATTTTGAAGATCTGGTTGGAGCCGTGCGGGAGGCGACCGATTTTGTCGCCGCCTTCCGAAAATTGCAGCGCAGCGGAGAGGCTTTCGTCCTGCCGATCGAAACGAGCCAGGACGCCCGGCCTGTTTACGTAACGGGAAAACGTTTTCGGATCGGCCGCGAAGGTCCGCTTGTCGATGCGCTTTGGTTCAATATCTATACGCCTGTGGCTCCCGAGGGCCGCGCAGCCGACGAGGTCCTGCCGGCCCGGCCTATTGGCCTGGATGTCCACGCCTTTATGGAAGCCCTGCCCTTTCCCGTCTGGCGCCGAAGGGCCGATCTAGGTCTGGCCTTTTGCAATCAGGCCTATGCGAGTGCCCTTGACGCTAGCGTCGAAGACGTCGTGCGCGAACAGCACGAATTGGCGTCCCAAACAGCCAAGGGGGGCAGCGGCCGCACCCTATCCGAGAAGGCCATGGTCACGGGCCAGCCGCAGACCGAGCGGCGCCATGTTATCATCGCCGGCCAGCGCCGTTTAATGGAAATCACGGAGATCCCTCTGCTCAGCAACCCAAAAGAGAAGCCGACCCTCCTTGGTTTCGCGATCGATGTGACGGCCGAGGAAGACAAGGAAACCGAGCTGCAGCGGCATCTGGCCGCCCAGCACGAAGTGCTCGAGCATCTCGGCAGCGCCATCGTTATTTACGGACCCGATACGCGGCTTGAATTTTACAACCGCGCCTATCAGCGGCTTTGGGATTCGGACGAGGCCTTTCTCAACGGCAAGCCTACCTTTGGTGAAATCATCGAGGACTTGCGCACGCGCCGCCGCGCCCCTGAACAGGCCGATTTTCAACGCTACAAGCGCGAGCGAACGTCGCTTTTCACCTCGCTGCTCGAGCCGCGTGAAGATCTGATGCATTTGCCGGACGGCACCACCCTTCGCATTCTAGCGGTACCGCATCCCTTCGGCGGCATCATGTTCGTGCATGAAGACGTGACCGACAAGCTTGCCCTCGAATCCTCCTACAACACTCTCATAGCCGTTCAGCGCGAAACGCTCGACAATCTCGCCGAAGGCATCGCGGTGTTCGGACCGGACGGTAAACTGCGCCTGTTCAATCCTGCCTTCGCGAGCATCTGGAAACTGGAGCCCGATTTCCTCGGCACCGGGCCGCACATAGCCGATCTTCTCGAACACATGAAGCCGCTGTTCGATTTCGGCGAGAACTGGACCGCCTTCAAGAACGAGACTGTCGAGTATACGCTCGACCGCAGCGCGCGCCGCGGGCGAAGCTCGCGCGCCGATCACTCTGTGATCGAATTTATCACTGTCCCCCTGCCCGACGGCGCTGTGCTGAACAGTTATCTGGATGTCACCGATTCCGTCCGGGTCGAGCAGGCGCTGCGCGCCAGCAACGCCGCCCTGGCAACGGCGGACAGGCTTAAATCCGAGTTCGTCGCCAATGTGTCCTACCAGCTGCGCACGCCGCTCAACACCATTATGGGTTTTGCGGAAATATTGACCAACCAGTATTTCGGCACGCTGAACGACAAACAGGTCGAGTATACCCGCACCATCATGGATGCGAGCCGCAAGCTTCTCCTGCTCATCAACGACGTGCTTGATCTGGCGACGATCGAGGCCGGCCGCATGGCGCTCAACCGCCATCTGATCAATGTCGCAGATCTGATGAATGCGGCCAAACAAATGACTGTCGAATGGGCCAAGCAGCAATCGCTGGATATTGCCGTGGATTGCCCATCGGGCATCGGCACGTTCGATGCCGATGAACACCGCATGAAACAGGTGCTTTTCAATCTGATCAGCAACGCCATCAAATATACGCCAGCCGGCGGCCACATAACGCTGGAAGCCCGTCGCGAAGAGCCCTGGATCGTTCTGACAGTCGCCGATACCGGCATCGGCATTCCAGAATCCGACCGCGAGCGGGTCTTCGGCAAATTCGAGCGCGGCAATAACCCGGCCCGCCACGGCGGAGCCGGCCTCGGGCTCAGCCTCGTCAAAAGCTTTGTCGAACTTCACGGTGGGACGATCGAGATTACCGGCGCGCCGGGTAAGGGCACGCGTATCAGCTGCCGGCTGCCTGTCGTAGCCCCTGGGACTGCCGAAAGCATTGAAGCCAGCAATTAGCGGCCCGACTCCTAAAGAATGCGCTGTCGTCCGCTTTCCGCTTGTCTTTTGGTGCGGTTTCGCTCATTTTGGCGCCTTCCTGCGGTGGGGCCATAGCTCAGCTGGGAGAGCGCGACAATGGCATTGTCGAGGTCAGGGGTTCGATCCCCCTTGGCTCCACCAATCTCCTTTTCGTAAAATCATGAGTTTTTTGGGAATTTCCAAGCTGATGGGGTCCCCTCATGTTTGCAGGCGTGGTGTCTTGGGCCGCCCTCCTCTTGGGAATAACCAGTTTTAGAAAGCTTCCGGACTCAACTCTCAGTTTCTATCCTTCATAAGCAGAGCGCGCATTTTTTCTTTCAAATCTTCAGGATTAAAAGGCTTGGTAAGATAATCATCCATGCCAGACTCGAGACATTTGTCGCGCTCTTTAGCGCCGGAGAAAGCCGTTACACATAAGATAGGCGTGCGTTGCACGTTATGCTTAGCCTCATATGCACGGATAGCGAGGGCGGCGTTGATACCGTCGAGCTCAGGCATTTGAATATCCATCAGGACTAGATCATATTTTTGTTTTTTGAATTTTTCGATAGCCTCCACGCCGTTCTCCGCTAATTCCCAACGGTAGCCGCAATTCTCTATCGTCGAAGTGGCCACGAGGACATTGGCTTTGTAATCCTCGGCGAGCAGAATAAGCGGTCTATAATAGCTGCTCTGCGTTGTTTCGACATCAACCTCAAATTTAGGGTTTCGCCCAGATCGTGAATTGACTGTATCGATCGGGGAAAGCGGCACGTTGAAGAAAAATTTTGATCCGAGCCCAACACTGCTGACGAGGGAAATTTTACCGCCCATCAGCTCAATGAGCGTTTTGCAGATGGAAAGTCCAAGCCCGGTTCCGCCGAATTTCCGCGTGATCGACGTATCGGCCTGCGAGAATTTGCTGAATATCGTTTGCTGCTTCTCGAGCGGAATGCCGATGCCGGTATCGATCACATCAATGCAAACATCGGTAAGCCCATCGTCCCGAAGCTTGCAGGCTTCCACACGCAACGTCACTGTACCTTTTTCCGTGAACTTAATGGCGTTGCTTACGAGATTCATCAGCACCTGACGTAAGCGTAACGGATCGCCGATGAAATTCTCATGATGTGTTGTGTCATACTTTTTGATGAGCTCGATATTCTTTTCTTTGGCTCGCACGTCCATGATGTCGATGACTTCTTCGACGAGTTCCGCCAGATTGAACGGAACCTTTTCCAGCTCCACCTGCTCGCTTTCAAGCTTGGTTATGTCGAGCAGATCATTCAGCAACTCCATGAGCGACACCGAACTGAACTGGATAGTTTTGATTAACTCCTTTCTTTTTTCGGCCGAGATATTGGGGTTTTGCAAAAGGTTAGCTATGCCGACGACGGCGTTCATAGGCGTACGGATCTCATGGCTCATATTGGCCAGAAATTCCGTTTTCGCTTTGCTGGCCGCTTCCGCCGCCGTCAAGGCGTCCTTCAGCTTGAGGTTTATTTCATCCTTTTCAGCGATTTCACGTTTCAGTTGCTCGGACAGCCCATGCAATTGTGCAGTTCGCTCCTCAACCTGCCGTTCGGTTTCATCATAAGCTCGCCTTAATTGAGCATTGACCGTTTCGAGCTCCTGCGGACTTTTAAGAAGGAGAGCCATAGGAACAATCTTCCAGGCAAAATAGGCTGTAGAGACAGAAGCAAAGGCTGTCACTCCCTTGATGATGCCTTCGGCTCCATAATCGGGATGCCAGATCACCCATATTTCCATCAAATGCGTTGTGCCACACAGCATGATGAAGGCGCCGAACAGATAGAAAAGAAACGGAAACGGCGCGTCCGTTCGTTTCCGCGTGAAATAAATCAAAGAGAGAGGAATTGAAAAGTAAGCGGCAGCAATCAACGCATCGGAAACAACATGCAGCCAAAGAATCTGTGGATACCACAGGAAGCAATGCCCGTGGGGCATGAACTCGGTTGTATCGAAGAAATGACTCAAGCGATCCCACATGAGGAGTTTCCTTAATTGATTTCCGCTGCGACACCATTAAGAGGTTTAAGGATTTCGACCCTTACCTTTACAGGATAAGCCGGATATGTTTCAAGGAGTTACGAGAAAAGCTGGGTGACCTATTGAGCCCCCCCCTCGGGAAAGCCGGTCTTATGACAACGAAAACGCCTAAACTTTCAACATCCCAGGATACCAAACAGCCGCCCACACCGAGGCTTATGGAAGTGCTGGGGCCCGGCCTCATCACAGGCGCATCCGATGATGACCCAAGTGGAATTGCTACCTACTCACAAGTCGGTGCGCAGTTTGGCTACAGCATAGGATGGACCCTCATATTTACCTATCCGCTGATGTGCGTCATCCAGCTTATTAGCGCGGAAATCGGGCGGGTAACCGGACATGGTATCGCCGGAAATCTTCGCCGGCACTACCGAGCACTTTGGCTCTATTCGCTGGTCGCTCTGCTGGTCATTGCGAATGTGATTAATATCGGCGCCGATCTCGGTGCCATGGGGGCGGCGCTCAAACTTTTAATCGGTGGCCCCGCCCATTTTTATGTCGCCATCTTCGGGGTTATTTCGGTTCTGCTTGAAATATTCATGAGATATGCGCGTTACGTGTCGATCTTGAAATGGCTGACGCTATCGCTGTTCGCTTACGTGGCCACTGTTTTTACGGTTCATGTGCCGTGGGGCACGGTGGCCCAGGAATTATTCTGGCCCACACTTTCATTTAACTCAGCCTATCTGACGGCTGTCCTGGCGGTCTTCGGAACCACGATCAGCCCTTACCTTTTCTTCTGGCAGGCGGGATCGGAAGTGGAAAGGGAAAGAGAAATACCCGGCCGCAACGCGCTGAAGGACACTCCTTCGAAAGCGAAAAGCGAGATGCGCCGCATGAAGATTGATACGTTTGTGGGAATGTTTTTCTCGAACCTCGTGGCCGTATTCATCGTGTTAACGACGGCCGCAACTTTACATGCCAGCGGCCAGACGGATATCCAGACTTCAGCACAAGCGGCCGAAGCCCTAAAACCTCTTGCGGGCCGATTTGCCTATTGTCTTTTCGCGCTCGGCATTATTGGCACAGGCTTATTGGCTCTTCCTGTCCTATCGGGCTCGGCAGCCTACGCGCTTGGCGAGGCTTTCCAATGGCCAGTGGGTCTGGCCAAAAAACCTTACAAGGCACGCGCCTTCTACGGCACCATAGCGGTTGCGACGTTGTTAGGCGGGGCACTCAATCTCACGCCCATCGATCCCGTCAAGGCGCTTTTCTGGAGCGCCGTGCTGAACGGTGTGGTCGCTGTCCCTATCATGGCGATGCTGATGTTCATGGCGGCCAACAAGGCTGTCATGGGCCGATATACCATAACGACGGTCACAAAAGTGCTGGGCTGGGTCGCCACCTTCGTCATGGCGCTTGTGGCTGTCGGAATGATGGCCACATGGGGCAACTGATGACGCGTGTGACGCCTTTCTGCTGTGCCGAAGGTTTCTGAATTATGCCGGCCCCAACAACTGAAGAACGCGCGCTGCGCCGTGAGAAGCGCGCGGCAC